>NZ_JBHYMS010000030.1:0-12728 GCF_042743185.1 Inquilinus sp. NPDC058860
CACGCAAACTCCTCGTCCGACTCAACGCCAAGGCCCGCGATGTCCGCCAACAACTCGCACTGGCTGCTTGACAGGCCAGACAGTCGCTCACCCGGACGTCCTGGCGGACGTCCGACCTCTCCCGCCACGCGGGAGAGGCAAAGGAAGCTTCCGCTTTCGAGACAGCCGGGACGAACCATCAACTCGCCCCCCACGGCTTAACCGCGGCCCATTGCGTCACCGGCATCAGCGGGCGCCAGCCGTGATAGCCGCCGATGGGCTCGGCCCGCGACACGGCGATGCGAGAGAGGGCGCCGCCGAGCCGGGACTGGTGGCCGATCACCGCCGCCTCGCCCTCCGCCGTCACCACATTGGCGACCAGCCGGCCGCCCGGCGGCAAAGCCGCCCAGCAGGATTCGACCAGTCCTTCGACGGTGATGCCGCCGCCGATGAACACCGCGTCCGGCCGCGGCAGGTCGCCCGCCAGCGCGGCCGGCGCGTCGCCGCGCACCAGTTTGAGGAAGGGCGTGCCCAGCGCCGCCGCGTTCTGGGCGATCAGAGCCAGGCGGCCATCGTCGCGCTCGACCGCCACGGCCCGGCAGCGCGGGTCGCTGCGCATCCATTCGATGGCGATCGAGCCGCAACCGGCGCCGACATCCCACAGCACCTGGCCGGGCGACGGCGCCAGCGCCGCCAGGGTCATGGCCCGGACCTCGCGCTTGGTCAGTTGGCCGTCATGGGCGAAGGCGTCGTCCGGCAGGCCCGGCACGGCCGGCAGCACGCGCGTCTCCGGTCCCGCCATGCAGTCGATGGCAATGGTGTTGAGGTCGTCGACCTCGCGGCCGTCCCAGCTTTCCGCAGTAGCGCGGACGATGCGCTCGCCCTCCCCGCCCATCCGTTCCAGCACCGTGAAGCCGCTGCGGCCCCAGCCGGTGCGGCGCAGCAGCTCCGCCAGCCGGGCTGGGGTGGTGCGGTCGGCGCTGAGCACCAGGATCTTCGCGCCGGGCTGCAGATGCGGCACCACCAGCTCCAGCGGCCGGCCGTGCAGCGTCACCATGCGCGCCTCGACCAGCGGCCAGCCGAGCCGGGCGCAGGCCAGGCTGAAGGCCGAGGGCGCCGGCAGCACCACCATCTCCGCGATCGGGATGCGGCGGGACAGGGTGACGCCGATTCCGAAGCACATCGGGTCGCCGCTGGCCAGGACGCAGACCCGGCGGCCGCGCAGGGCCTCGATCTCCGGCACCAGATCCAGCAGCTGCGGCGGCCAGGGGATGCGGCGGCGGCCATCCTCCGGCACCATCTCCAGGTGCCGCTTGCCGCCGACCACGATCTCGGCGGCGTCGTAGAGCGCGCGGGCCGCCGGTGAGAGGCCGTCCAGACCGTCCTCGCCGATGCCGATGACGCTGAGCCAGGGGGTCATCAGATGCCCTCCCGCGCCAGGGCGTTGACCGCGGCCGAGGCCATGGCGCTGCCGCCGCGCCTTCCAGGCAGGGTCAGGAACGGCAGGCCGCTTTCGGCCAGGGCCGCCTTGGATTCGGCGGCACCGACGAAGCCGACCGGGAAGCCCAGGATGGCAGCGGGGCGCGGCGTCCCCTCCTCCAGCAGCTCCAGCAGCCGGTACAGGGCGGTCGGGGCGTTGCCGATCGCCACCACCGCGCCGTCCAGCCGGTCGCGCCACAGCTCGACCATGGCGGCCGAGCGGGTGGTGCCGAGGCGGCGGGCCAGATCGGGCAGCGACGGATCGCCGATCAGCGACACCACATCGTTTCCCGCCGGCAGGCGCGAGCGGATGATGCCGGCCTCGACCATGCGGCAATCCACCAGCACCGGCGCGCCGGCCGCCAGCGCCGCCCGCCCCCGCGCCGCGACGTCGGGCGTGAAGACCAGGTCGTCCACCACCTCGACCATGCCGCAGGCATGGGCCACCCGGACCGCGAGCCCGGCGACATCCGGCGGGAACCGCTCCAGCCGCGCCTCGGCCCGGATGGTGGCGAAGGACTGCCGGTAGATCGCCTCCGGGTCGCGGAGATAGGCGTGCGCCATTGCGCCCCTCACCCGGCCTTCTTCAGGCTCTTCGGCCCCAGCGGATGGTCGGCATGGGGATAGGGATGGTGGTGGTGGCCGTGATCGTGGCTGTGCGGGTGGTCGTGGCCATGCTCGTGACTGTGCCCGTGATCGTGGTCATGGCCGTGGGCATGATCGTGGTGATGGTGACCGTCGCCATGAGGATGGTCGTGATCGTGGCCGTGGTCGTGGTGGTCATGCCCCGCCCCGCCGGAGATGCCCTCGACGTGATGGTGATGGCTCTCCTGCGGCAGGCCGACCTCGGCCTCGAAGCCCAGCACCTGCATCCGGTACTTGCACATCTGGCAGTTCATGTTGCCGGTGCCGTCGAGGATCTCGGCGATCCGCTCCTCGAGGGTCTGCAGCACCAGCGGATGGTCGTTCAGGTAGCGCGCCTTGACGAATTCGATGCCCGGATGGCGGGCAGCGACGGCGTCGGTGGCGTCATAGATCCGGTCGACCAGGATGCCGGTGAACAGGAAGTACGGGAACACGACGATGCGGCGGTAGCCCAGCTTCGCCGCATGCTCCAGCGCCGGCTCGACCAGCGGGAAGGTGACGCCGGAATAGGCGGTCTCGCCCCAGCCGAAGCCGATCCCCTCCCACAGCATCCGCATGACCTTGGCGACGTTGGAATTGGCGTCGGGGTCCGAGGCGCCGCGGCCGACCACGACCAGCATGGTCTCGTGCAGCGGCACCGGCCCGTCCTCACGGCGGGCGTCGGCGATCTCCACCGCCTCCTGCACCCGCTCGCCGGCGGCGCGCAGCATCTTCACGTCGATGCCCAGCTCGCGGCCATAGCGGATGGTCAGGCCCGGAGTCTGCGCCTGGTAGGTGTTGAGCACCGAGGGGATGTCGTTCTTGGCGTGGCCGGCGGCGAACAGCATGCCGGGGATCGCCAGCACCTCGGTCACGCCCTTGGCGCGCAGCCGGTCCAGCCCGTCGCGGATGATCGGGCGGGCGAATTCGAGATAGCCGTAATCGACCTCGTATTGCGGCAGGCGGCGGCGCAGCTGCAGGGACACGGCGGCGAACTCGTCCACGGCCCCCTGGTCCCGGCTGCCATGGCCGCAGATCATCACGCCCAGCTTGCCCGCCATCATGCCCTCCTGGCTCCACGCCATGCCGGCACGGCCGGGACGGATCCCGGCAGCGGACGGTGGGCGGCACGCGCGGATATCGCTTGGATCTATCCGTCCGATGGAACCCCGTCGCCTGGAGCCTGCTCGGGAACGCACCACTGTGGCCGCCTGCTGGCGGTTTCTGCGCTTCCGGTGCTCACGGACTCAAACGTCCGCTGCGCGCCGGTTCTCGAAACCACCAGCAATCGACTCACATCGGCGCATTCCGGAGCGGGCTCCGCTCGCGTCCCGGGGGCGTCGCGGGACGCACCGTCGACGTCCCGGCCGGCACATTGCTATAGGGTTCCCCCGGAAGGCAACAGCGACGCGACATCCGATGGACGATCTGCGACCCGGAAGACTGTTTGTCTTCGGCCTCGGCTACAGCATGACCCGGCTGGCGCGGCGGCTGCGCGACCTCGGCTGGCAGGTGGCCGGCACCACGCGCGACGTCGATCGGCTTGAGCGGCTGCGGGACGAGGGCTTCGAGGCCCATGCCTTCGGCCCGGACCAACCGCTGGCTCCCGCCGCTTTGGCCGGGACCACGCATCTGGTGCAGTCGATCTCGCCGGAAGAATCAGGCGACCCGGCTGTGCCGGCGCTGGCGGAGGCGCTGCGGGCGCTGCGGGAGCTGCGCTGGGTCGGCTACCTGTCGACCCCCTCGGTCTATGGCGACCGCGGCGGCGCCTGGATCGACGAAAGCGCCGACCCGACCCCCGGTTCGCCGCGCGGCTGGAAGCGGCTGGAGTCGGAGCGCGCCTGGTTCGCCGCCTTCCAGGACACTGGCGTGGCGGTGCAGGTGTTCCGCCTGGCCGGGATCTACGGGCCAGGCCGCAGCGCGCTGGACCAGCTGCGGCACGGCCGGGCCCGCCGCATCGACAAGCCGGGCCAGGTGTTCAACCGAATCCATGTCGACGACATCGGCACGGTGCTGATGGCCTCGATGCGCCGGCCGAACCCGGGCGCGGTCTACAACGTCGCCGACGGCCACCCCACCAGCCCGAACGACCCGATTGAGCACGCCGCCCGGCTGCTCGGCATCGACCCGCCGCTGTTGATTCCGTTCGAGCAGGCCGGCCTGTCGCCGCTGGGCCGCGAGTTCTACTCGGAGTGCAAGCGGCTGAAGATCGACCGGATCATCGACGAGCTCGGGGTTCATCTCGCCTATCCGAGCTATCGGGAAGGGCTGGATGCGATCTGGGCCGAGGAGCAGGCGTAAGCCTGCTCCTCTCCTGCCCTCACGCCGCGTCGGCCAAACCGCGCTTCTTCAGCAGGGCCTGCGGCTCCGGCGGGCGGCCGCGGAAGGCCTGGTAGGCCTCGGCCGGGTCGCGGCGGTAGCCGGCGGAATAGACGAACTCCGCCAGCCGGCCCGATACCGCAGGGTCGAAGATGTCGCCCGCCTCCTCGAAAGCGCCGAAGCCGTCCGCGTCCAGCACCTCGGACCAGAGATAGCTGTAGTAGCCGGCGGAATAGCCGCTGCCGGCGAAGACGTGCTGGAAATGCGGCGGCCGGTGCCGCATCACGATCGCCGACGGCATGCCGATGCGCTGCAGCGTGGCGCGCTCGAACGCCGCCGGGTCGGAGGCGTCCGCGCTCGCGGCGTGGAAGTCGAGGTCGACCAGGGCGGAGGAGATGAACTCGACCGTGGCGAAGCCCTGGTTGAAGCTCCGCGCCGCCAGCACCCGCTGCAGCAGCGCCTCCGGCATCGGCTCGCCGGTACGGTAGTGCAGCGCGTGGCGGCGCAGGATCTCCGGCCGCTCCAGCCAGTGCTCGTACAGCTGCGACGGGAACTCGACGAAGTCGCGCGCCACGTTGGTGCCGGCGATGGCCGGATAGGTCAGGTCGGACATCAGCCCGTGCAGGGCGTGGCCGAATTCGTGGAACAGGGTGCGGGCGTCGTCGAAGCTGAGCAGGCTCGGCGTGCCCTCCGCCGCCTTGGCGAAGTTCATGACGTTGACGACGATCGGGCGCACCTCGCCGTCGAAATTCTCCTGCTCGCGGATCGCCTCCATCCAGGCGCCGCTGCGCTTGGACGGCCGGGCGAAATAGTCGCCGTAGAACAGGCCGATGAAGCGGCCGTCTCGGCCCGTCACCTCCCAGGCCCGGACGTCGGGATGCCACACCGGCACGTCGCGGCGTTCCCGGAACGACAGGCCGAACAGGCGGTGCGCCGTGTCGAAGGCCGTCTCGATGATGCGCTCCAGCTGCAGGTAGGGCTTGAGCTCGCTCTCGTCGAGGTCGAATTCCTGCTTGCGCTGCTGCTCGGCGTAGTAGCGCCAGTCCCAGGCGGCGACCTCGAAATTGCCGCCCTCGGCCGCGACCAGCGCCTGCAGCTTCTCCTGCTCGCGCAGGGCGCGGGCCCGGGCCGGCTGCCAGACCGAATTCAGCAGCCCCAGCGCCGCCTCCGGCGTCTTGGCCATGGTGTCGGCCAGGCGGAAATCGGCGTAGCTGGGATAGCCCAGCAGCCGCGCCTGCTCGGCCCGCAGCGCCACGGTCTCGGCGATGATCGGCCGGTTGTCGGCCGCGGCGCTCTCGCCGCGGGCGAGCCAGGCCTTGAACGCCGTCTCGCGCAGGTCGCGCCGGGCGGAGAACTGCAGGAACGGCTCGACGCTGGACCGGCCGAGCGTGATCGCGTGCTTGCCCGGCTGGCCGCGATCGGCCGCGGCGGCCGCCGCCGCGTCGCGCAGCTCCTGCGGCAGGCCGGCCAGGTCGGCCTCGCCGTCCAGCACCAGGGCGTAGGCCTTCTCGTCGGCCAGCACGTTCTGGCCGAAGCGGGTGCCGAGCGTGGCCAGACGCTCGACGATCTCGGACAGGCGGCGCTTCGCAGTCTCGTCCAGCCCGGCGCCGCTGCGGGTGAAGCCGAGATGGTAGCGCTCCAATACCCGGTCCTGCTCCGGCGTCAGGCCGAGCTCGGCCCGGCGGGCGAACAGCGCGTCGACCCGGCGGAACAGCGCCGGATTCTGCTGGATCGCGTTGTGGTGCCGGGCCAACAGCGGCGCGATATCGCGCTCCACCACCTCGAGCTCGTCGTTGCTGTGGGCCGAGGTCAGGTTGAAGAAGGCGGCGGCGACCCGGCGCAGTGCGCGGCCGCTGCGCTCCAGCGCCGCGACGGTGTTGTCGAAGCTGGGCTCGGCCGGATCGCCGGCGATCGCCTCGATCTCGCGGATGTGCTCAGCGAGCGCGGCGTCGAAGGCCGGGCGGAAATGCCCGACCGCGATCCGCTGCCAGGGCGGGCTGCCGAACGGTGTGTCCCATGGCGCGAGCAGCGGGTTGGCGGAGGTCTCGAAGCTCATCGTGGCACCGCTTTGATCTGGATCCTTGGCGCCAGACTAGCGAGGATCGCAGCCCCGTGTCAGCAGCCGCGTCGCCGTCCGGATGACGCGGGATCGTTGAAACAATGTCGATATTTCAAGATTTAAAGACTTATAAATTTTGCATTGCAGCAAAATATTAGAGATTCTTGAGTTACGGTCACAAAGGTTTAACTGCCGATTTACTGAATTCCCGTTGCCGATTCCTGATCAGCCCCGATAGCATATCCCCGTATTCAAAACGAAAACCCCGGATGGTCCGGGGCCAGCAGGGGTTTGCAGATGACGACGCTGACGGTGAATGCGCCGAACGGGATCAACGGCGCCGGGTTCTCCTTCGACGCCCTGGCGCAGCTCGATTTCGACAGCCCACGGGTGGCCTCCCTCACCTCCACCGCAGGGCATATCGATTTCGACGGGGTGTCGATCGACCTGACCGGCAGCGGCCTCGGCGTCGGGCTGTTCGGAATCACCGGCGTGGTGACCGGGCTGGTGCTGTCCCAGAACGGCGCTGCCATCGCCACCATCACCGGCACGTCCCTCAGTGCCGCGACCACCTATTCGCAGATCGCCAACGGCGACTTCACCGGCCTCGCCAACAGCCTGTTCGCCGGCAATGACAGCCAGACCGGCTCGCAGAAAGGCGATATCCTGTCCGGCCTGGCCGGCAACGACACTCTCAGCGGCCTCGCCGGTGCCGACACGCTCGCGGGCGGCGTCGGCGACGACGTGCTGCGAGGCGGCGTCGGAGCGGACCGCCTAGTCGGCGGCGCCGGCATCGACACCGCGACGTACAGCGAGAGCCCGTTCGGGGTGACGGTCGACATCACCGCCGGCAAGGGCACCAGTGGCTACGCCTATGGCGACGTTCTGAGCGGCATCGAGAATGTCCGTGGCAGCTCCGCCAACGATGTCCTCAGCGGCGGGGCCACCGCCAACACCCTGCTCGGCAACGCCGGCAACGACGTGATCGACGGCCGCGGCGGCAAGGACAGCCTGGGCGGCGGTACGGGGACCGACCGTTTCGTCTTCGACGCCGTTTCGCACAGCACCGTCGGCGCCCCGGACCGGATCGTCGATTTCAGCCATGCCGAGGGCGACCGGATCGACCTGCGCCCGATCGACGCCGCCACCGGCGCCGGCGGCAACCAGGCCTTCAGCTTCATCGGCACGGCGGCTTTCGGTCACCATGCCGGTGAGCTGCACTATGCCATCACCGGAGGCACCACGACGATCTCCGGCGACATCAACGGCGATGCCAAGGCCGATTTCAGCATCGTCCTGACCGGGGCGATCCACCTGGTCGCGAGCGACTTCCTGCTGTAGCGGTGTGGGGCGGACGTCAGCAGCCGGTCAGGCGCGGCGTCCGTTCGACCTCCAGGGCGAAGAGCGGCCGAAGCCAGGTGCCGGCGACATTGCCGAAGAAGGCCGCGGCCAGCCATAGCCAGCCATGCAGGCTGCCCGACGCGATGCCGGAGAAATAGGCACCGATGTTGCAGCCATAGGCCAGCCGGGCGCCGTAGCCGAGCAGCAGCCCGCCGACCACCGCGGCGGCGACCTGCCGGCCCGGAATGCGCCACACCGGGGCGAAGCGCCCGGCCAGGCCGGCGGCCAGCAGCGCGCCGACGACGATGCCGATGTCCATCACCGAAGTGACGTCGGACAGGACGCTGCCGTTCAGGGCCGCGGCGCTGGTCGGCTTCGACCAATAGGGCCAGCTGGCCGGGTCGAAGCCGACCAGCGCCGCCGTCTTGGAGCCCCAGAGGGCGAAGGCCGAGGTGATGCCCCAGGGCCGCCCGGCCAGGGCCAGGGTGACGAAGTTCAGCACCGCCAGGGCGACGCCGCCCCAGACCAGCGGCCAGGGACCACGCAGCAACCGCTGCAGTCCGCGCGTCGCCGGCGCCTCGGGCGCCACCAGGGCGCCGTGCACGCGGCGCTCGCGCAGCACGGTCAGGCCCGCGATCGCGGCGAAGACGGCGAGGTTCAGCAGCAGCGCCGGCCACAGCCCGAGGCTGGTCACCAGCGACACGGCGGGCAGCGAGGGCTGCGCCGTCCACCAGTGCAGATGCGCCGCGCCGATCGCCGAGCCGGCGATGAAGAAGACCAGCGTCAGCACCATGCGGGTGGAGCCGCCGCCGACCGTGTACAGCGTGCCGGAGGCGCAGCCGCCGCCGAGCTGCATGCCGACGCCGAAGAGGAAGGCGCCGACCACCACCGAGACGCCGAGCGGCGAGACGTTGCCGCTGACCGGCTGGCCGAACAGAGTCCCGGCCGACAGCGCCGGGAAGAACAGCAGCACGGCGACGGCCAGCATCACCATCTGCGCCCGCAGGCCGGCGCCGCGGCCGTCGGCGATGAACACCCGCCAGGCCGAGGTGAAGCCGAAGGCGGCGTGATACAGCACCACGCCGAGCGCCGCGCCCAGGGCGTAGAGCGCCGCTTGGCGGGCGTCGATCACGGCGGAGAGCAGCAGCACGCCGGCGAGCAGCACCAGCCCGGCCAGGCCGGCGACGCGGAGGTTGATCGCCGGGGCAAGGCGCAGAGCGGCGGAATTCGGCCCGCCGGGAAGAGTGACCGTCGACATCGCATGAATCCGGAAGCGGCCGCCGCGAAGGTGGCCCGATCCCGAACACATAATCCGTTGGTACAAAATGTCAATTCTATGAAAATTACACACTACAATCGATAAATCCTATGGCGGCACTCCGCGCCTTTGTCGACCGGTCGTGCGCAGGTGCCATTGCGAAGGATCGTCTTCCGCGCGAGATTGAGTCTCGCGATTTCAGACGACGATTTGGACGACGGTGATGTTCTGCAGAAGCCTTTTCCTCGCTGCCCTGGTATTGACCGCAGTCGGCCAGGCTCATGCCGCCGCTCCCGAAGACTGCGCGAAGATCGCCGCCGATGCCGAGCGGCTGGCCTGCTACGACCTGCAGTTCAAGGCCAGCGTTTCGCCCGTGCCACAAGCGCCCGAAAGCAAGTGGGTCGTGCAGGAGCAGGTCTCCAAGATCGATGATTCGAAGAATGTATTCCTCCGCCTGACCTCGTCCGAGCCGATCACGGATCGCCTGGGGCAGCCGTCGGACCTTGTGCTCTGGATCGCCTGCCGCGAGCGCAAGACCAGTCTTTGGATCCATTTCGGCGGTCAATTCATGGCCGATCTGAATGGCGGCGGCGAGGTCACGTACCGGATCGACAAGGCTGCTGCCAAGACCAGATCGTTCGAGGAGTCGAACAGCAACGAGGCACTGGGCCTCTGGAACGGTATTCCGGCCATCGCCTTCATCAGGGAACTGTTCGGCGGAACCATGCTTCTGATCCATGCCACGCCGTTCAACGAGAACTCGGTCACTGCCGAGCTGCCGATCGCCGGTCTCGAAGAGGCGATCAAGCCGCTCCGGGAGGCCTGCCGCTGGTAGCGGATGCCGAAGCCCCGTCGACGACGTCGTCGCCAAGATCGACGGCATCGCCACCGATTGACTCGGACGACTCCGGATCCATGATCTTTCCATCCACTACACCATCGCTTCGGCCCGTGTCGGGGGGCGGGCGGGGTGGGATTATTGCGGCCGGGCCCACCACAAGCCGGGATCGAGGTCCGTCTTCGAACGATCCGGCCGAGATCGTGACCTCGCGACGCGGGTGAGCCGTCGTCGCTGGGAGATGCGTCCCGGATTGAGCATCTCCAACGCCGCGAGGTCCTTCAGGAGGACCGACATGGCCTATCTCGATGTAAGCCCGATGATCGTCGCGCTGCGCACCTCCCCGGCCGAGTTCGACATCCGCCGCGGGTTGCTGCGCCACAAGCCCAGCGGCCACCGGGTGGTGTTCGACCCGCTGGGCGGCAGCGCCCGGATCGAGGCGAACTGCGACTGCGCCCTGCTGCGCATCTCGTACCAGCAGAGCCGCGAGCTGACCGAGGCATATCACGACTGGGAGGAAACCTACTGGCGCATCGTGCGGATCAACCGCGACTTCGCCTCGCATTTCGACCGCCGCTTCTGGCCGAGGCTGGCGACCCGTCTCGAGCGCATCCTGCAGATCGGTCTGACGGCGCTCGGCCGGCTCATTCCGGCGCGGCGATCGAGGTCCGGCGAGAGCACGGCCGCTCGTGACGCCGCCATGCCGCCGATGCCGGCGGAATGACAAGGTAAGCGGATCGCGACGGGGCGGGACCTTTCGGGGCGGGGCGATCGACCGCTTCGCCCCTTCGGCTCATGCATGTTTCACGCCGAGCGCCCGGTCGATGCCGTAAGTACTGATACCTTATAAATAAATATCAAATAAAATTTTAATGTAGAATACCCTCTCCCTCGGTTAACAAATTATTCATTTCTGTGAGTATATATTCCTTGACTTGGATGCGTGTGTGTGATGAATTTCAAAAATTCCCAGTAACACAGGAAGGCGATCCAAGAATTTTCTTGAGAGACGAGAAAAATTGTCGCGAATTCGTCCGCCGGATTGTCGCTGGTCACGCGTCTGATCAGACCGGAGGCTCCAGTCGCCGTCTTCTGCCCGACAGCGCCGAGTCACAATCGATCACGACCTCAGTCGGGCCCGATGGCCAGCCCTTCCGGGAGTGCGGGCTCCCGCCGGCCGATCCCCATCATCTGCAGGTGAGGCTGTCGGCAGCGTACAGCGGCTGGCGTCCCTGATCGAGGCGCCGGGCCGAGCGCGAGGGGCCGGTCGTCGCAGAGATGCCGAAGGGCCTGCACGCAGGCCGCAGCCTTCCCGGCGAACGTCCCCGGCCGCTTGGTCGAAGGGCGCAGGGCAGAGCGGGCTTCGAGAGGAGTCCGCCTCGAAAATCAGAATCCGACCATAGGATGAGGAGAGAGAAATGCCCGACCTGAAGAAAGTCGATCTGGTGGTGCTGATCGACACCAGCGCCTCGATGAAGGACGAGGCCGAAGCGCTGAGCAAAGGCATGGTCACGGCGATCGAGGACGCCAAGAAGGCCTGCCCGTCCGATCTGCGGGTGCAGTTCCTCGGCATCGAGGGCACCTTCGCCAGCACCGACTTCACCAAGACCGCCCGGCAGTACCTGACCGGCATCGGCGTCGACGCCGGCCAGCTGGCGGCGCGGGCGCATGGCGGGGCGAAGGATTCCAGCGCCCAGGAGCAGATCGCCCAGACGGTGGTCGATCTCAGCCGGCATTTCGACTGGCGGGCCGGGACCGAGCGCGCCCTGTTCGTGCTCGGCGACGAAAGCCTGGACGGCGGCGGCCTGACCGTTGGCCCGAAAGCTATCAAGGCCAATAACCAAGCCATCGAGGCGGCCATCGCCGGCAAGGTCAAGGTCCATGCCTATCAGACCACGCTGCCGGCCCAGCCGACCCCGGAGCAGGAGGAGGCGCTGACCGAGGAGTACAAGCGCCTCGCCCTCAGGACCGGCGGCGAATACTACATCCACACCCAGGGCCTGGCCGATTTCCGCAAGGTGCTGCAGGACGCCATCTGCGCCAGCCAGGTGCCGGTGGGCGGCAGCGTCGACGACAAGAAAGACGAAGCCAATACGCTGAAGTATGGCGACAGAGTCCACCTCCTCAACGGCTATGCCGATTGGAATGGTGGCTATCTCGATACCTATGACTATTCCCGGGAGGCCGGCGCCAAGCACGGGGTCATAACCTCCGGCTCGCCGACACGGGATAGCGGCAGCGGCACCTGGGTCATCGAATCCGTGACCGGAAAGGCAAATGGCACCGAGGTCCTCAGCGGCGAGGCCATAAGGCTGCTCAACGCGTATGGGAACAACGGCGGCTATCTCGATACGAACGGGCATGCCGCCGCACCCGAGCTCTACAACGTCTCTACGGCGGACAAGACGAGCCGCAGCGCCGACAAGACTGGCCACAAGACTCTGGATTGGGTCGTGCTTTCCGGCGCCGCCGGATCCCCGGTAAAGTTCGGAGATCCGATCAACCTCCGCAATGAATACAACAACTCCCAGGGCGGCTTCCTGGACACCTGCAATGTCTTCCAGGGACAGACCACCAGAGCGTTCGGGCCTGGAGGCAATACAAAATACGCCGTATACACTCACCCATCCTCGGACAGAGCCGGTCAGGGCACGGGAAGCTGGAAGTTCCTGCGATCGACGGTATAGGAATGATGAGAGACGCAGGCAACTTCGGATAGATCAAAGATACGCGATGGGCGGGCGCCCCCGAAGCGCCGTGGGGTTACAGTTGTAACAACCCCCGGAGACCAACCCCCAGCTAAACACATGGTAAACAAAGATGCATATACC
>NZ_JBHYMS010000030.1:12738-79223 GCF_042743185.1 Inquilinus sp. NPDC058860
CCCCACCCGCCGACCCCCCCCCCCCCCACCCGCCCCGCCCCCGCCCCGCCCCCGCCCCCCCCCCCGCCCCCCCCCCACGCCCGGATCACCCGATTGTCATCAGGCTGGCATTGCCGCCGGCCGCGGCGGTGTTGTTGCTGACCGACCGCTCCAGCAGCAGCCATTCCAGGGCGTAGAAGGCACGGCCCCCAGCAAGGTCGTCGCGGGTCGCGCCCTGGACCGGCACCAGCGGGCCCGGCCGGGCGGCGACCGCCTGGTTCACCGCGTGCAGGGCGTCGCCGTCGCCCTCGAACAGCACCGCATCGGCCGGCGCCGAGGCCCAGTCGTCGGCGCGGGACAGGAGCGGCTTCAGCGACGCCGGCACGGCGCCGAGCAGGGCGTCGGCGACCTCTGCCGGGGCCGACAGCACGGCCTTGTTGCCGGTGGCCAGCGCCGCGCCGATCTGCAGCGCCGCGCCCGTCGCGGTCTGGGCGAGGCACAGCACCGCCCCACGCGGCTCCAGGCTGTAGCTGTTCTTCTCGCCGACCGGGCCGGGCAGCTCGAGCGTGACGCCGAGCGGGCTGCGCGCCTCATAGCCGGCGACACGGTCGGCCTCCGCCGTCCGCCCGGCCTTGCGCAGGGCCGCCGTCCAGTCGCGCAGCGGCTGGAAGCGTTTGTCGCCCGCGGCGCCATCGGCCGGCACCGGCCCGGCTTCGGGCCGGACCGAGAGCAGCCGGTACAGGTACAGCGGACCGCCCGCCTTCGGCCCGGTGCCGGACAGGCCGTGGCCGCCGAAGGGCTGCACCCCGACCACCGCGCCGATCAGGTTGCGGTTGACGTAGACGTTGCCGGCGGCGGCGCGGTGCGAGACCCGGGCGATGGTCTCGTCGATCCGGGTGTGGACGCCGAAGGTCAGTCCGTAGCCGGTGGCGTTGATCGCCTCCAGCAGCCGGTCGAGCTGGCTGCGGCGCCAGCGCAGCACATGCAGCACCGGCCCGAACACCTCGCGCTTCAGCTCGGCGATGTCGTCGATCTCGATCAGCGTCGGCGGCACGAAGGTGCCGTGCTTCGCCGCCTCCGGCAGCGGCAGGGCCTGGGTCTTGCGGCCCTTGGCCTGCATCGCCTCGATGTGCTTGGCGATGGTCGCCCGCGCCTCGTCGGTGATCACCGGGCCGACATCGACGGCGAGGCGGTCGGGGTTGCCGATCGCCAGCTCCGCCATCGCGCCCTTCAGCATGGTCAGGACGCGGTCGGCCACATCCTCCTGGATGCACAGGACGCGCAGCGCCGAGCAGCGCTGGCCGGCGCTGTCGAAGGCCGAGGTCAGCACGTCGCCCACCACCTGCTCCGGCAGCGCCGACGAGTCGACGATCAGCGCATTCTGGCCGCCGGTCTCGGCGATCAGCGGGATCGGCCGGCCCTCCGGATCGAGGCGGTCAGCCAGCACCTTCTGGATGATCTTGGCGACCTCGGTCGAGCCGGTGAACATCACGCCGCGGGTGCGGGGATCGGCGACGAGCCGCGCCCCGACCTCGCCCGCGCCCGGCACCAGCTGCACCGCCCCGGCCGGCACCCCGGCCTCGCGCAGCAGGCGCACGGCGGCGGCGGCGATCAGCGGCGTCTCCTCGGCCGGCTTGGCCAGCACGGCGTTGCCGGCGGCCAGCGCCGCCGCCACCTGGCCGGTGAAGATCGCCAGCGGGAAGTTCCACGGGCTGATGCAGACCACGGGGCCGAGCGGCCGGTGGGTGTCGTTGGAGAAGCCGTCGCGCACCTGGGCCGCGTAGTAGCGCAGGAAGTCGACCGCCTCGCGCACCTCGCCGATCGCGTTCGGCAGGGTCTTGCCGGCCTCGCGGATGATGGTGCCGAGCAGCGCCGGCATCCGCGCCTCCATCAGGTCGGCGGCGCGCAGCAGGCAGGCGGCGCGGTCGGCCGGCGGCGTGGCCTGCCAGATCGGCGCCGCCGCGGCGGCCTGGGCCATCGACTCGTCGACCTGTTCGGCCGAGGCCTCGACGACGCTGCCGACCACGTCGCGGCGGTCGGCCGGGTTACGCACGTCCCGCGCGGGCCCGTCGCGGTCGCCGTCGCCCAGCATCGGCACGGCGCGGACCACCGCATCGACCCCGGACAGGAGCGCGGCGGAAAGCGAGGCCAGGCGCTGCTCGTTCGACAGGTCGATGCCGGATGAGTTGTCGCGGCTGCCGCCGAACAGGCCGCGCGGCTGGGCGATCTTGGCGTGGGGCGCGCCGAGCGGCTGGACCTTGCGCGCCGCCTCGACCGGGTCGGCGATCAGCTCGTCGATCGAGACGTCCGGGTCGCCGATGCGGTTGACGAAGGAGGTGTTGGCGCCGTTCTCCAGCAGGCGGCGGACCAGATAGGCCAGCAGCGTCTCATGGGTGCCGACGGGTGCGTAGATCCGGCACGGCCGGTCCAGCTTGTCGCGGCCGACCACCTCCTCGTACAGCCCTTCGCCCATGCCGTGCAGGCACTGGAACTCGTACTGGCCGCGATAGTAGTTCTCGCCGGCCATCTTGTAGATGGTCGCCAGGGTCTGGGCGTTGTGGGTGGCGAATTGCGGGAACACGGCGTCCGGCGCGGCCAGCAGCTTGCGGGCGCAGGCCAGGTAGGAGACGTCGGTATAGATCTTGCGGGTGTAGACCGGGAAGCCTTCGAGGCCGTCGACCTGGGCGCGCTTGATCTCGCTGTCCCAATAGGCGCCCTTGACGAGGCGCACCATCAGCCGGTGGCCGCTGCGCCGGGCCAGGTCGACGATCCAGTCGATCACGAAGGGGCAGCGCTTCTGATAGGCCTGGACGACGAAGCCGATGCCGTTCCAGCCGGACAGCGCCGGGTCGAAGCACAGCGCCTCCAGGAGGTCGAGCGACAGCTCCAGCCGGTCGGCCTCCTCGGCGTCGATGTTGAGGCCGATGTCGTAGCTGCGGGCCAGCACCGCCAGCGCGGTCAGCCGCGGCAGCAGCTCGCCCTTCACCCGGTCGGCCTGGGCCCGGGAATAGCGCGGATGCAGGGCCGACAGCTTGATCGAGATGCCCGGCCCCTCATAGATGCCGCGCCGCTCCCCCGCCTTGCCGATGGCGTGGATCGCCTGCTCGTAGTCGCGGTAGTAGCGGTCGGCGTCGGCCCCGGTCGTGGCCGCCTCGCCGAGCATGTCGTAGGAGTAACGGAAGCCGCGCGCCTCCAGCTTGCGGCCGTTGGCCAGCGCCTCGGAGATGGTCTGGCCGGAGACGAACTGCTCGCCCATCATCCGCATGGCGATGTCGACGCCCTTGCGGATCAGCGGCTCGCCGCCGCGGCCGATCAGCCGGGTCAGGGCGGCGGACAGGCCGGCCTCGCTGCTGGTGGTCACCAGCTTGCCGGTCACCACCAGGCCCCAGGCGGCGGCGTTGACGAACATCGACGGGCTCTGGCCGACATGGGACTGCCAGTCGCCGGAGGAGATCTTGTCGCGGATCAGCGCGTCGCGGGTGGCGCGGTCGGGGATGCGCAGCAGCGCCTCGGCCAGGCACATCAGGGCCACGCCCTCATGGCTCGACAGCGAGAATTCCTGGATCAGTCCCTCGACCCCGCCGCCGACGCCCTTGGCGCGCAGCGCCTCGACCAGGCCGCGCGCGATACCGCGGGCGCCGTCGGTCACCGGCTTCGGCAGGGCGGCGCCGGCCAGGATGAAGGGCAGGCACTCCTCCTCCGGCCGGCGATAGGCGGCGGTGATCTTGGCGCGCAGCACCGTCTGCGGCTGCACCGACTGGGCGAAGTCCAGGAAGGGCTGCGGTCCGGACTCCTCCGTCGGGCCGTCGGCCGGGTCGACGCCGTCGCCCTCGTCGACGCCGCCGAAGCTCTCGCCGCGCTCGACCCGGTCGAGCATCGCCAGCATCGCCTGCTTGACCAGCCAATGCGGGGTGCGGCCTTGCTTCTCCGCCGCCGCCTTCAGCCGCGCCCGCAGCTCGTCATCGATCTTCACGCCGAACGTCGTGCTGCCCATGGCCCTGCCCCGCGGGTTTGTTGTGCGGGAGTAGTAGCACCGGAGGGGCGGGAGGTGCAACCTCGGCTAAATGGAGGTTGCACCGTCCGATATTTATTGTCATGCCCGGGCTTGACCCGGGCATCCAGAGATGTCGAAGCCGCTCTGGGTGGCCCCTGTCATTGCCGGGTCAAGCCCGGCAATGACAGGGAAACAATGGGCTCAACGCGGCTACGGCCTCACACCAGATCGCGCGGGATGTCCTCGGACCAGGAGCGTTCGGTCACGACCTGGCCGTTCTCCTTCGCCGTCAGCTCGGTGGTCAGGTGCCAGCGGTCGAGGTCGGCGGTCAGCACCGACCGGCTCTCGATCACGATGCGCCAGCCCTCGCGGCCCATCTCGTAGGACTGGGTCAGGACATAGCGGGCCGACAGCGGGTCGTTGTCGCGGATCGTGAGCTCGCGCTTCAGGCTGTGGGCCATCGTGGTGTCGATCTCGTCGAAGCGCAGGACGCCCTCGCCGAACACGCCGCCGATGCCCTCGGTGACGTAAGTGGTCTCGCCGCTGACATGGTCCTGCTTCGAATAGCGCCGGATGCTGCCGGGCGAGACCTGCGTCGTGGGCGCGGCCAAGCCGCGGACCGGCGGCTCGAACGCCATCGCATCCCCTGCCCCGCCTTGCCGCACCGGCAGGTCGAGGTGGCTGGCGCCGGTTCGCAGCGTCAGGGTGGCGGGATATGGCGCCGGCCAGACGGTCGGCCAATAGCCGGTGGCGACGGCGATGCGGATGCGGTGCCCGGCCGGGAAGCGGTGGCCGCAATCGTTCAGCCTCACCCGCACCTGATAGCGCTTGCCGGGCTCCAGCGGCGCCGGCGCCTCGTGCCCGTCGCGATGGGTCAGGTTCAGCACGCCGTAGCTGACCCGGGCCGAGCGGCCGTCCGGCGCCACGTCGCACAGCCGCACTGCCAGCTGCGCGACCGGCGCGTCCGAGGCAAGGTCCAGCAACAGCTCCGGTGCCCCCAGGATCTCGATGGGAGCGTCGAGCGGAGTGCTGTCGAAGAGCTGGGCGGCGCCGTCGTCCAGGCGCTGGTCGACCGGCAGCTCGCCGGGGCAGCCGGTGGCCATCCATTCGCCGGCCGCCTTGCCGTGGCTGAGCGGCGAGCGGACCAGGATCTCGGCCTCCGCGCCTGCGGTGTCTCCCAGCACGCCCGGCGCGTTCAGGGCCCAGCGCCGCGGCTGGATGGCGGGGCTGGGCCATTCCGCCTCGCCGACCCAGCTTCCCTCGGTCTCGGCCCTCGTGCCGGCCGGCGGGTTCCAGTCCTCGACGAAGGCGCGCAGCATCGGCTCCTCCATCACCCCGGTGTCGTGGCCCTTCAGCCACTGGTCCCACCAGCGCAGCGCCTCCTGCAGGAAGCCGATCGCCGGGCCCGGCGCGCCGTCCTGCGGATAGACATGGCCCCAGGGGCCGATGATGCCGCGGCGCGGCACCTGCAGCCCGGCCAGCAGGCGCGGCACCGCGTTGGTGTAGCTGTCGGCCCAGCCGCCCACGGCCAGGACCGGGCACTGGATCGCCGACCAATCCTCGCAGACCGAGCCGTGCTTCCAGTATTCGTCATAGCGCTGGTGGCGCAGCCACAGGGCCGGGAAGAAGGGCATCCGCTCCAGCCGCTCCAGCCATTGCCGGCGCCAGCCCTCGCCGACGATCGCCGGGTCGGCCGGCCGCGCCTGATAGGCCAGCATGATGGCGCCCCACCACAGGTTGTCGGTCAGCAGGCAGCCGCCCTGGTAGTGGATGTCGTCGGCATAGCGATGATCGGTCGAATAGACGGTGATGATCGCCTTCAGCGCCGGCGGCCGGCGCGCCGCCACCTGCAGCGAATTGAAGCCGCCCCAGGACTTGCCCATCATGCCGACGGCGCCGGTGCACCAGGGCTGCGCCGCGATCCAGGCGATCACCTCCAGCGCGTCGTCCTGCTCCTGCTTCAGGTATTCGTCCGCCATATGGCCGTCGGACTCGCCGGTGCCGCGCATGTCGACGCGGATGGCGGCGTAGCCCTGGCCGGCGAACCAGCCATGCATCGGCTCGTCCCGGCCGCGGGTGCCGTCGCGCTTGCGGTAGGGGATGTATTCCAGCACGGCGGGCGCGGGCGCCGCCTCCGCCCCCTCCGGCAGCCACAGCCGGGCGGCCAGGCGGGTGCCGTCGGACAGCGGGATCCAGATGTTCTCCTCGACGCGGATCGGCATGTCGGGGTCTCCAGGGGCAGCGGGTCAGGCGGTGGCGCGCGCGGCGAGGACCTGGTCCAGCCAGTCGCGGCGCAGCTCGGGGACGGAGGCCAGCAAGCGGCCGGTATAGTCGTGGAAGGGCGGCGTGAAGATCTCGGCCGTCGGCCCCTGCTCCACCACCCGGCCGCGCTGCATCACCGCGGTGCGGTCGGCCAGGCGGCGGACCACGCCGAGGTCATGCGTGATGAACAGATAGGCGACGCCCAGCTCGTCCTGCAGCCGGCGCAGCAGGCGCAGGATCTCCTCCGCCACCAGCGGGTCGAGCGCCGAGGTCACCTCGTCGCAGATCATCAGGTCCGGCTTGGCCGCCAGGGCCCGGGCGATGCAGACGCGCTGCTTCTGCCCGCCCGACAGCGCACCGGGCAGCCGGTCGGCGAAATCCGCGTCGAGGCCGATCAGGCCGAGCAGCCGCCCGACCTCCTGCTTCTGCTCGCGGCCCTTGAGGCCGAAATAGAAGCCGAGCGGCCGGCCGATCGCCTCGCCCACCGTCTGGCGCGGGTTCAGCGCCACGTCCGGCAGCTGGTAGACCAGCTGGATGCGGCGCAGCAGGTCGCGCTTGCGGGCGGTGTAGGAGGATGGCAGCGCCTGCCCGTCCAGCCGCACCGAACCGGCGGTCGGCGGCAGCAGGCCGGTGATCACCCGCGCCAGGGTCGACTTGCCGGAGCCGGATTCGCCGACCACCGCCAGGGTCTCGCCCCGGCGCAGCGACAGCGAGACATCCGCCAGCACCGGCGCCTTGTGATAGGCGGCGGAGATGCCGTCGACGGTCAGCAGCACTTCGCCGCCCTCGTGCCGGCGCGGCTCGCCGGCCAGGCTGGCCTGGCGCTCGCCGACCAGGCGGCGCGTGTAGTCCTCGCGCGGCGCCTCCAGCACCTGTCCGGTCGCGCCGAGCTCGACCGGCTTGCCGTGGCGCAGCACCTGGATCCGGTCGGCGATCTGCGCCACCACGGCGAGGTCGTGGGTGATGTACAGCGCCGCCGTGCCATAGCGCTGGATCAGCCGGCGCAGCAGGGCCAGCACCTCGATCTGGGTGGTGACGTCAAGCGCCGTGGTCGGCTCGTCCAGCACCAGGATGTCGGGCCGGCAGGACATCGCCATCGCGACCATGGCGCGCTGCAGCTGCCCGCCCGAGACCTGGTGCGGGTAGCGGTCGCCGAAGCGCTCGGGGTCCGGCAGGTCGAGCGCCCGGAACAGCTCGAGCATCCAGGCGCGCGCCTCGGCCTTGCCCATCGCCCGGTGGTGCCGCGGTCCCTCCAGCACCTGGCGGCCGATGGTCAGTGCCGGGTTGAAGGCGGCGGCCGCGCTCTGCGCCACATAGGCGATGCGGGCGCCACGGACCTTGGCCTTTCCGGACGGACCCTCCGACGTCAGATTCTGTCCGCCGATCGACACCGTGCCGCCGGCGATGCGGCAGCCGCCGCGGCCCCAGCCCATGGCGGCCAGGCCGATGGTCGACTTGCCGGCGCCGGATTCGCCGATCAGGCCCAGCACCTCGCCCTTCCTCAGGTCGAGATCGATGCCGTGGACCAGGACGGTGCCGTCCGGCGCCTCGACCCTGAGGCCGCGGATGGTGAGGATGTCGCTCATCGTCCCTCTCCCTGCGGCCGGCTGCGGCCGGCGAGGAGCCAGTCGACGACCAGGTTGACGCCGATGGTCAGGAGCGCGATCGCCGCCGCCGGGTACAGAGGCGCGTAGAGCCCGTAGAGGATGCCCTGCTGGTTGTCCTTCACCATCCCGCCCCAATCGGCATAGGGCGGCTGGATGCCGAGGCCGAGGAAGGACAGGCCGGCGACGAACAGGAAGGTGAAGCAGAAGCGCATGCCGAATTCGGCGATCAGCGGCGCCGCCGCGTTCGGCAGGATCTCCTTGCGGATCAGCCACCAGCTGCCCTCGCCGCGCAGCCGCGCCGCCTCGGCATATTCCATCACATTGATCCCCTGCCCCAGGATCCGGGCCAGGCGGAAGACGCGGGTCGAGTCCAGGAGTGCGATGGTGACGATCAGCACCGGCAAGGAGGAGCCGAGCGCCTGCAGCACCACCAGGGCGGAGATCAGCACCGGCACGCACATGATGGTGTCGACCAGCCGCGACAGCACGGTGTCGACCCAGCCGCCGCGCAGGGCGGCGAGGAAGCCGAGCGGCAGGCCGACCGTGAAGGACAGCAGCGAGGCGGCCAGCGACACGCCGATCGACATCTGCGCGCCGTACAGCAGGCGCGAGAGCATGTCGCGGCCGTTCTGGTCCAGGCCGAACCAGTTCAGCGCGCCGGCGGGATCGAAGGGACCGCCGAGGATGTCCTCCTCGCCATAGGGGGCCAAGAGCGGGCCGAACAGCAGCGCGGCGAGGTTGAGGGCGATGATCGCCAGGCCGATCCAGGCCGTCAGGGGAATGCGTCTCATGGCCGTCTACCGGGGGTGCCGCAGGCGCGGGTTGAGCGCGATGGCGGCGATGTCGGCCGTCATGTTCAGCAGCACATACGCCGCGCCGAACACCATGGCGCAGGCCTGCACCATCGGCAGGTCGCGCTTGGCCACCGCGTCGACCATGAAGCGGCCGAGGCCGTTGTAGTTGAACACCGCCTCGACCAGCACCACGCCGGTGATCAGATAGGCGATGTTGAAGGCGACGACGTTGACGACCGGCGCGGCGGCGTTCGGCAGGGCGTGGCGCAGCACCACCCGGCCGGTCATCAGGCCCTTGAGGTAGGCGGTCTCGACATAGGCGGAATCCATCACCGCCAGCACCGCCGTCCGGGTCATGCGCATGATCTGGGCGACGGTGACCAGCAGCAGGGTCAGCATCGGCAGCGTGGTCGCGTCCAGCCGTTCGGCCAAGCCCATGCCGGGATAGACATCGGCCAGGCTGGGGAAGACCGGGTTCTGCACCGCCAGGACCAGGATCAGCACCAGGCCGAGGAAGTATTCCGGCAGGGACACGGTGCCGAGCGCCACGATGTTCACCAGCCGGTCGAACACGCCGCCGCGACGGACCGCGGTGAGGATGCCTAAGGTCACCGCCAGGGGCACGCCAATCACCGCGGCATAGGCGGCCAGGAACATGGTGTTCCAGAAGCGCGGCCACAGCAGCTCCGCCACCGGCTGCTGGTTGGCCAGCGACCGGCCGAGATCGCCCCGGACGAAGCCCCACAGCCACTGGCCGTAGCGGAGCAGCGCCGGCTGCTCCAGCCCCAGGCTGTGGCGCAGCGCGGCCAGCGCCTCCGGCGTCGCCGACTGGCCGAGGATGGCCGAGGCGACGTCGCCGGGCAGCAGCTGGGTGCCGGCGAAGACCAGCACCGACACCAGCCACAGGGTGAAGAGCCCGAGCCCGATCCGCTTCAGAATCAGGGCCGTCATCAAGCCGCCAGCCAGACGCGCTCCGCCAGCCGCCCGCCCATGAAGTTGAACATCGGATGCGGGGTGACGCCCTGCAGCTGGGTCGACACGCCGTCGAGATAGTCGCCGAACATCGGGATCATGGCGCCGCCGTCGTTCGAGATCATCTCCTGCAGCGTCCAGTAGATCTCCTTGCGCTTGGCGTCATCCAGCAGCCCACGCGCCTCCAGCAGCAGCTTGTCGAACTGCTGGTTCTTCCAATGGGTGTCGTTCCACTTGGCGTCCGAGGCATAGGCGATGGACAGCATCTGGTCGGCGGTCGGGCGGCCGCCCCAGTATCCCATGCTGAACGGCGCCTGCATCCATACCTTGTCCCAGTAGCCGTCGGGGGATTCGCGCTTGATCGAGACGTCGATCCCGGCCTTGGCCGCTGCGGTGCGGAAGATGGCGGCGGCGTCGACCGCGCCCCCGAAG
Source organism: Inquilinus sp. NPDC058860 (assembly GCF_042743185.1). Lineage (NCBI taxonomy): Bacteria > Pseudomonadati > Pseudomonadota > Alphaproteobacteria > Rhodospirillales > Rhodospirillaceae > Inquilinus > Inquilinus sp. NPDC058860. The sequence goes on from NZ_JBHYMS010000030.1 coordinate 22,779, forward strand.
GCGGCGTCGGAGGACGACAGCTCGACCTTCAGGTCGCTCATCCCGGCCTGCTGCAGGTAGTGCTTCGCCTTGTCGGGGTCGTAGGCCCGCTGCGGCAGCTCGCTGTTGAAGAAGCGGTCGGTGCGCGGGATCGGATGGTCGTTGCCGAGCTGGCCATAGCCGCGCAGCGCCACCTTCAGCAGCTGCTCGCGGTCGATCGCGTGCTTGATCGCGAGGCGGACATTGACGTCGGAGAACGGCGCCTTGGTGCAGTCCATCAGGAAGGTGAAGTGCTGGCCGCCGGCCGACTGCACGATCTGCAGCTTCGGGTTGCGCTTCAACAGGTCGACCGTCTTGAAGTCCAGCCGGTTGATGGCGTGGACCTGGCCCGACATCAGCGCGTTGGTGCGGGCGGCGACGTCGTTGATGACGATCACCTCGACCGCATCGACATTGGCGCAGCCCGTCTACTTGCCGCGGGGGTGGGGGGTGAGGCGCGCGCGCCGGCGGGGCTCTTAGCTCCCCATCCCGAGGGGGGGGGTGCCCCCGGGGTTCGACCTTTCGGTCTCTCGGGTCGCCACCACCAGGAAGTGGTAGTCCGACAGCAGGTACGGCAGGTCGGCGTTGCCGCCGGCGAGATCGATCGCGATCTGGCTGTCGGAGAGCTTGCGGACTTCCTTGATCTGCTCGGCGATGGCGCGGGCGGCGGAGGAGGTCTCGCCGCGATGCAGGTTGATCGAGTAGATCACGTCCTCGACCGTCAGCGCCTTGCCGTTGTGGAAGGTCACGCCCTGGCGCAGGGTGAACACCCATTCGGCCGCGCCGGGCTTGGCCTCCCAGCTCTCCAGCAGCTCCGGCACCGCCTGGTTGTTCCGGTCGATCTCGACCAGCCCGTTCATCAGCATGAAGGCCTGGTTCAGCGGCACCCAGTCGGTCATCACCCGCGGGTCGAGCGTGTCGGTGGTGCTGCCGCCGCCCATGCCCAGCTTCAGCACGCCGCCCTTGCGCGGCGTATCCTGGGCGAAGGCGCGGCCACCCAGACCGGCGGCGAGGCCGAGGCCGGCGGCACCCAGCAGCAGGCCGCGGCGCGTGGTTTCGAGAGAGGGCAAGTCCCTGCGTGTCATGACCGATCCCTGTTGTCGGGTGGGCGGGCGCTCTGTGGCGCCCCGGTGCGGCAGCCGTTGCGTCGCGCTGCCTTGAGCGGCCGGACCCTAGTGGATGACGGCAATAAGTCGGACATGATTTTTGGGCATGACCTCATGAGCAAGATTCGATGCCGCTTCCCGAAGCCGCCCCCTATGCAGGGCGCCTTCGTTGCCCCGAGGTCGAATCGTGAGTCTGCCGGATGTGGTCGGCCTGGTCGGTGTCCTGGCCTATCTGCACGCCTATGCCCTGGCGCAGTTGCAGGTCCTCGCGATCACGGATGGGCGCTATGCCCTGCTGAACATCGTCGGCGGCGTGCTGGTGATGTATTCGCTGCTGTGGAGCTTCAACCTGGCCTCCTTCGTGGCCCAGGTCTTCTGGATGCTGTTCACCGTGATCGGCCTGGTGAAGGCCCGGCGGATGCGGGCGCGACCGGCGGGTTAGCCGGCGTTGCTGGCGACCAGCCAGTCCATGGCCTGGCGCACCACCCGGCGGACATGCCGGTCCAAGGGCCGCATCAGGTAGAACGACCCTTCCGAGCGCAGGTGGAAGCCATGCGCCGGCACCAGCGCGCCCGAGGCCAGCTGGTCGCGCAGCAGCCAGGTCCAGCCCAGCGCCGTGCCCAGCCCCTGGGAGGCCGCCTGCACCGCCAGGGCGTAGGAGCCGAGCCGCCAGAACCTCGCCTTTGCGGGTATCGTCATGGCTGCCGCGCCGAACCAATGCGGCCAGTCCGTCCACTCCCGCAGCGAATCCTCGATCGCCAGCAGCGTCGGCGCCGGGTCGTCCTGCAGCCCCGGCCGCCCCGGCGCCGCGACCGGCACGACGTCCTCGGTGCCCAGTACATGCAGCGCCACGCCGGCCGGCCGCTCGCGCCGGTAGAAGATGGCGAGGTCGAATTCGTCCAATCGCAGATGCTGGACGTCGTCGGTGACCCTGAGGCGCAGCTCGATCCCCGGCAGGGCGGCGTCCAGCGCCTGCAGCCGCGGCATCAGCCAGAGATCGGCGATGCCGTGCGAGCAGGCCAGCGTCACCTGCCGCGGCCCGGCCGAGCCGCGGACGCCATGCGTCACCGCCACCAGGTCGCCGAGGATGCGGCGGACCTCGGCGACATAGCTCTCGCCCAGCGGGGTCAGGCTGACGCCGGACGGGGCGCGCTGGAACAGCTTGCCGCCGATGGAGGCCTCCAGCTTCAGGATCTGGCGGCTGACCGCGCTCTGGGTCAGGCCGAGCTCGGCCCCGGCGCGGGAGAAATTGGCCAGCCGCGCCGCCGCCTCGAATACGACCAGGGCGTTGAGCGGCGGCAAACCGAGATGGGAGGAAGCGGGCATTCACACAGCCGGGGAAAACCGTCCGGCGCATCGCCGGACGAGGCGCAGCCTAGCGATTCCGCGGCGCGGCACAAGCCGTGGGCACCGAGGATCATCATCCGGGGCGACAGCAGAATCGTCATCGAACTTGTCTAGACCTCTATACGAACCCGTCCGGAGAGAGTCCGATGAGCGCCAAGACCCTGGGGCCCGAGCCCCTGATCGCCCCGACTGCCCAAGTCTCGTCCTGCCGCCTCGGCCTCTACACCGAGATCGGCGCCAACGCCGTGCTGAACGAGGTGACGCTCGGCGACTACAGCTATCTGATGGACGGGTCGATGGCCTGGTGCGTCGAGATCGGCAGGTTCTGCTCGATCGCCGCCTACACCCGGCTGAACGCCCCGAACCACCCGACCTGGCGGGCGACGCAGCATCATTTCACCTACCGGTCCGCCGCCTATGGCCTGGCGGACATCGACGACGACGACTTCTTCGCCTGGCGCCGGAATAACCGGGTGACGATCGGCCATGACGTCTGGATCGGCCATGGCGCCATCGTGCTGCCCGGGGTTACCGTCGGCACCGGGGCGGCGATCGGCGCCGGCGCCGTCGTCACCCGCGACGTGGCCCCCTACACCATCGTCGCCGGCAGCCCGGCGCGGCCGATCCGCCGCCGGGTGACCGAGGCGGTGGAGACGCGCCTCATGGCACTGGCCTGGTGGGACTGGCCGCATGAGCGGCTGCGCGCGGCGCTGCAGGACTTCCGGACGCTCGACGCCGAGGAATTCTGCGCCCGGCACGGAAGCCGGGGCTGACGGCCGGCGACGGAACTGACCGCTTCGATGACCGGTTGTTGCAACGCCCGCTGTCGCAACCGGGAGGACCGGCCGATTCCGTCGATCATCGCCGCCGCCGCGCCGACGCTGCACGACCCGCAGGCCGAGGCGTTCTATGCCGAAGCGCTGCGCGAGCTGGCCACGACCGGCCTGCCCTTCCTGCTGGCCGGGACCTATGCCGTCAGCGCCTATACCGGGATCTCGCGGCCGACCAAGGACCTGGACATCTTCTGCAAGGCCGGCGACAGCGCGCGAGTCCTCGGTCATTTCCGCGATATCGGCCATGCCATCGAGATCGAGGACGAGCGCTGGCTCGGCAAGGTGCACAAGGGCCGGCACTTCTTCGACGTGATCCACGCCTCGGCGAACGGCACCATGCCGGTGAACGACCAGTGGTTCGAGCACGCCCGCGAGATCGAGGTCTACGGCACCACCGTCCGGATCGTCGCCCCGACCGAGCTGATCTGGTCCAAGGCCTTCATCCAGATGCGCCACCGCTACGACGGCGCCGATGTGGTCCATGTCATCCTGAAGCAGCACGACCAGATCGATTGGCAGCGGCTGCTCGGCTACATGGAGCTGCATTGGGAGATGCTGCTGGTCCATCTGCTGAACTTCCGCTGGGCCTACCCGACCGAGCGCGACCGGGTGCCGCGCTGGCTGATGGACGAGCTGATGGACCGGCTGCGCCACCAGCTCGACCTGCCGCCGCCGCAGATGAAGGTCTGCCGCGGCCGCATGCTGTCGCGGGCCGACTACGCCGCCGCCGTCGAAGAATGGGGCTTCGCCGATGTCGGCGGCGAGGGCGACTGGCGCGACGCGTGAGACGAGACAGGAGAACGGGACCGACCCATGGCGGAGAACGGGAAATTCACCGTCGCCGCGATCGGCGACATCCATGTCAAGGACCAGTCCGACCCGCTGCGCGAGATGTTCGGCGAGATCGCCCGGGCCGCCGACTCCCTGGTGCTGTGCGGCGACCTGACCGACACCGGCACGGTCCGGCAGGCGGAGCGGCTGGCGGAGGACCTGCACGCCTGCCCGATCCCGGTGGTCGGCGTGCTGGGCAACCACGACTATGAATGCGGCGAGGTCGAGACCGTGCGGTCGATCCTGACCCAGGCCGGGCTGCGGCTGCTCGACGGCAGCGCGGTCGAGATCGACGGCGTCGGCTTCGTCGGGGTCAAGGGGTTCGCCGGCGGATTCGGCCGGCGGATGCTGGGCTCCTTCGGCGAGCCTGAGACCAAGGAGTTCGTCTCGGTGGCCGTGTCCGAAGCGATGCGGCTGGAGAACGCGATGCGGACGGTGAAGACGCAGCGCGCGATGGTGGTGCTGCACTACGCCCCGATCTCCGAGACGATCGAAGGGGAGCCGCTGGAGATCTACCCCTTCCTCGGCTCCTCGCGCCTGGCGGAGACGATCGACCGCTTCACCGTCAGCGCGGTGGTGCACGGCCACGCCCATCGCGGCGTGTATCAGGGCCACACCCCCGCCGGGGCACCGGTCTACAACGTCGCCTGGGCGATCGAGAAGCCGAGCGGCCGGCCCTATGCGCTGATCGAATTGTGAGTGCGCCCGAACGGAAAGGGCCGCCCTGCGGCGGCCCCTGCCCGTCGATGCGGTCGCGTCACCAGGTGCGGATGTCGCCGGTGTCGACGTGGACGAAGTTCGACCGCGGATAGTAGCCGACGCCGCCGGCCTCGAGCCCGACCGCGTTGCGGCGCAGGCTGGCCAGGCTCATATTCGGCATGAAGATGTCCGCCGCCTGGCCCTGGATATGCAGGGAGTTGCGGGCAACGCCGCGGCTGCGGCGGGCCAGCATGGCGTTGGTGGCGCGGGAGCGATAGCCGCAGACGACATGGATCGGCTCGTCCGATCCGCCCTTGCGCTGCAGCGTATACAGGATGTCGAGCAGCTTCGGATCCATGACCCGGACCTCGTCCGACCGCCAGTCGCGCAGGAAGTAATTGAACTTGGCCAGAACGTCCGGGTTGTACCAGCCGTCGGCCCAGTACTCTTCCTTGATTTCGACCAGATTGTGGGCGTCGTAGAGATGGAGCGTTCTTCGATTGGTGGCGGCAAGGGCTGAGAGTGGTGCGATGGGCGCGACGGCGGCGGCTGCAACAGCCCCGGCCGACATCCTCAGGAATTGCCGTCTCTGCATCGTTCCCGCTGCTCCTAACCTTCACTAACCGCGCATCCGGCATTTCTGACGCTTTACACGCCTATACTCGGCGCCGGGCGTTCGATGGCGTCCTTTGTGAAGCAGGGCGAAGCGGGAATCAACAGTTTCTTCTCAGCTTTACAAAGAAACTCTGTGACATAATGGCAACATTGTGGTAGATCTGTCGCAGTTTTAGTGAAGTGAAAAGTAAAAATGCCAAAAATCATAATATAGACTTTACGACTGATCGAAATCATCAAGGCAAAGTAAAAAAGGGCGACCGAAATTCGGACGCCCTTTGGAGCAACGTCGGAATCGTAGGAGGATTTCAGCGGGAAGATGCGAGTTGTTCGCGCCGGGTTTCACGGGCCTGGAGCGCTGCGATGACCTTGGCGTCGATGCCGTAGATATCGTTGCGGAACGCCACCTCGCCGGTCCGATCGATCCACGCGGTCTGGTAGACGATGTAGAGCGGCATCGGAGTCGGCAGATTGATTCGAGTCGTCGGGGTCCAGCTGCCCATCACCCGTTCCCGCCGGGCCGGCGACCAGTCGGGCGATCCCTCGAGCAGATAATCCGCCAGCCAGATCGGATCCTGCAGCCGCACGCAGCCATGCGACAGGGCTCGGTTGGTGCGCTGGAAGTAGTTCTTCGACGGCGTGTCGTGGAGATAGACGCTCCAGTTGTTCGCCATCATGAACTTGACCTTGCCGAGGGCGTTGCCCGGCCCCGGCTCCTGCCGGATGCGCAGCGACCGCATGGTGCCGGCACCGATGCCGTACCAGTCGACGTAGTCGGCGCTCATCTCGCGCGAGCCGCTGCCCCAGCCGGAGAACAGCCGGTAGTTGCGGCTGGCGAGATAGCCCGGATTGTTGCGCAGCCTCGGCAGGTACTCCTTGGCGGCGATCGAAGGCGGTATCGTCCAGGTCGGGTTGAACTCGAGATAGGTCAGGGCGCTGTTGAACAGCGGCGTCTGGTTCTTGGACTGGCCGACCACGACGTCCATGGTGCGCACCAGCTGGCCGTCGGCGACGACGTCCATGGTGAAGGCGGCAATGTTGACCATCAGGTAGTCGGGGCCGAGATCGTCCGGCAGCCAGCGCAGCCGCTCCATGCTGGCGACGATCTGGTTCATCCGTTCCGGCCCCTGCCGGTTCAGCATGGCCAGGGTGCCGCGGCCCAGGATGCCGTCCGGCTTCAGCCCGTGCTTGGCCTGGAACTGCTCGACCGCCGTCACCAGCTGCGGGTCGTAGAGCCGGCTCGGGTCGGCCGGGTCGCCGACGAGCTCGCCGGTCGCGGCCAGGCGGGCGCGCAGCACCGGCACGCGGTCGCTCTCCTGCCCCGGCCGCAGGCTCTCGCCCGGCGGGATGGTCGGCCAGCCGGCCTCGGCCAGCGTCTCGTAGCCGCCGAGCGCGCCCTTCAGCTGCTGGTACAGCGCATGCTTCGGCGCCAGGTCGGCCAGGAACCTGTCCGGATCGGGCAGCATCGACACCGCGGTGGCCAGCGCCGCCCGGTCGACCGGCTTCGGGGTGATGTCGAAGGTCTCGTCGATCTCACGCGGCACCAGCCTTCCGGCATGCACGTCGACGCCGTAGCGCATCACCGCGGCGCTGAGCAGGATCTCGGCGGCGACGACGTCATCGGTGTCGGGGGAGCGGATCAGCTCCTTCAGCGCCTCGACATAGTAGTCGGACGGGACCAGCCCCTCTTCGCGCGCCTCGGCCAGGCGTGCCACGATCGGCTCGACGCGCGGATCGAGCCGCCCGCCCATGTCGATCCACAGCGGGAACCAGCCGCGACCGGCATAGAGATCGCGCACCTCCCGCGCCTTCAGCACCACGCCGCCGACGGTGACCGTGTCCGCATCGCCGATCGCCGCCTCGATCGCGGCGCGCGGGTCGGACAGGGAGCTCGTCTCCAGCGACGCGGCCACCGGCGTCAGTCCGGCCCGGGCCACGGCCGGCAGGACGGCCGCGCCGAGCAGCAGGGACAGAAGCGGGACAACGAGGCGTCGCATCGGGTGATCTCCAGCAATCTTCAGATACGTAGCGCGGCGCCGGGGCCAGAGGAGTCCTTTTGCCGTGATCAGAGCGTGAAAGTCACACAGCGTTGCCTCATCGCAACATAAGCATGCAATTTTATCAATATCGCTTCGTGACAGGCGACGCGGCTTTGCCCCTTCCAGCCCGCGAGGCGCCCGCCTAGGGTACGCACCATGAACGCCGACACGCCCCCTTCCGTCATCGACGCCGCCAAGGGCCGTCATCCGCTGCACTCGCTCGCCCCCTATCTCTGGCCGGCCGGCCAGCTGGAGATGCGGGCCCGGGTGGTGCTGGCGGTGCTGCTGCTGGTCGCGGCCAAGATCGCCAGCGTCTACACCCCGATCTTCTACAAGGACGCGATCGACGCGCTTTCCGTGAAGGGCGCGCTGCCGCTGCTGCTGCCGGTCGGCGCGATCCTGGCCTATGGCGCCGCCCGGGTCCTGAGCCTGGCCTTCGGCGAGCTGCGCGACGCCATCTTCGCCAAGGTGGCGCAGCGCGCCATCCGCCGGGTCGGGCTCGCCGTGTTCCAGCACCTGCACGGCCTGTCGCTGCGCTTCCATCTCGACCGGCAGACCGGCGGCCTGTCGCGGGTGATCGAGCGCGGCAACGCGGCGATCGAGACGCTGCTCAGCTTCATGCTGTTCAACATCCTGCCGACCCTGGTCGAGATCCTGTTCGTGGTCGCGGTGCTGTGGTGGGTGCTCGACCTGTGGTTCGCGCTGGTGACGCTGGTCACGGTCGTCCTCTACATCGCCTTCACCCTGTGGGTGACGGAATGGCGGATCAAGTTCCGCCGCCAGATGAACGAGACCGACCAGGAGGCCAACACCAAGGCGATCGACAGCCTGCTGAACTTCGAGACGGTCAAGTATTTCGGCAACGAGGCGCATGAGTCGCGGCGCTACGAATCCTCGCTGATCCGCTTCGAGGCGGCGGCGGTGCAGAACCGGGTGTCGCTGTCGCTGCTGAACATCGGCCAGGCCGCGATCATCGCCGCCGGGCTGACCGCGGTGATGTGGATGGCGGCCCAGGGGATCGTCGACGGCCGCCTGACGGTCGGCGACTTCGTGCTGGCCAACACCTATCTGATCCAGCTGTACCTGCCGCTGAACTTCTTCGGCTTCGTCTACCGCGAGGTGAAGCAGGCGCTGGTCGACATCGAGAAGATGTTCTCGCTGCTCGGCGTGCCGCCCGAGGTGACGGACGCGCCGGGAGCGCAGCCGCTGATGGTGCAGGGCGGCACGGTCGGCTTCACCGATGTCGAGTTCGGCTACGACCCGCGCCGCGCGATCCTGAAGGGCGTGACCTTCGCCGTGCCGGCCGGGCACACCGTCGCCATCGTCGGGCCGACCGGGGCCGGCAAATCGACCGTCAGCCGCCTGCTGTTCCGCTTCTACGACGTCACCGCCGGGTCGGTGCGGATCGACGGGCAGGACATCCGCGACGTCACCCAGGCCAGCCTGCGCGCCGCCATCGGCATCGTCCCGCAGGACACGGTGCTGTTCAACGACACCATCCGCTACAACATCGCCTATGGCCGGCCGGGCGCGAGCGACGAGGAGGTGGTGGCCGCGGCGCAGATGGCGCGGATCCACGATTTCGTGCTGCGCCTGCCCGACGGCTACGACACCAAGGTCGGCGAGCGCGGGCTGAAGCTGTCGGGCGGCGAGAAGCAGCGCGTGGCGATCGCCCGCACCATCCTGAAGGACCCGGCGATCCTGCTGTTCGACGAGGCGACCTCGGCGCTCGACACCAACACCGAGCGCGAGATCCAGGCCAATCTGCGCGAGGTCAGCCGCGGCAAGACCACGCTGGTGATCGCGCATCGCCTGTCGACCGTGATCGACGCCGACGAGATCATCGTGCTGGCCGACGGCCGCATCGCCGAGCGCGGCAGCCACGCCCAGCTGCTGGCCGAGGACGGCCGCTACGCCGAGATGTGGCGCCGGCAGCAGGAGGCGGCGGAGCGCGGCGAGCTGGTGGCGCCGGAACGGCCGAACCGCGACCCGGAGATGGTCCAGGCGTCGTGACCGTCAGCGGCGCGGCCAGGCCGCGCCCGCCATCGCATCGCGAGGCAGCACCGGCGTATCGGACGCCCGGCCTGGATTGCGCACGAACACCGCGACCGCCAGCGCGCCGAGGATCGCGATGGCGCCGGTCAGCACGAAGGCGCCGGCGAAGCTGCCCGACCATTCGACCATGAAGCCGGTGACGGAGGGCGCCACAATACCGGCGAGGTTGGCGATCAGGTGGACGAAGCCGCCGACGCTGCCGACCCGCCCCTCCTCCACCGTGTCGAGGATGATCGCCCAATAGGTGTTGGCGGTCAGGTACATGAAGAAGACCGAGACCGCCATCAGCGCCACCACGCCGGCGACCCCGGTGACGATGCCGGCCAGTGCCACGCAGATTGCGGCGATGGCCAGGCTGCCGACCAGGATCAGCTTGCGCGCGAACACGGCGTTGCCGGTGCGCCGGTAGATATGGTCGCAGACGAAGCCGCCCAGCACCATGCCGATGCAGCCGACCAGCCAGGGGATGGCGTTGACCACGCCCATCGTGCCGATGCTGAGGCCCTGCGCCTTGACCAGATAGGTCGGGAACCAGGAGAGGAAGAAGTAGAGGATATAGGCGTAGCCGAAGAAGGCGAAGGCGGTGGCCAGAATCGCCGGGCGGCGCAGATAGGCGGACAGCGGCAGGCCGCCAGCCACGGCCGGGGGCTGGGCCCGCTCCTGCTCCATCTCGTCGCGCTCGACCGAACCGAGCCAGCGGTGCTGCTCCGGCCGATCGGTGGCGAGCAGCATCCAGGCCACGACCCATGCCAAGCCGACAACGGCGATGACGATGAAGGAGATGCGCCAGCCCGCCAGCACGGCGATCGACCCGACCACTGGCCCGGCCAAGGCGGCGCCGATCGGCTGGCCGGCATTGGCGATGCCGACGGCGGTCGCCTGCTCGCGCCGTGGGAACCAGTTGCTGACCACCTTGTTGGCGGTGGCGCTGAACGGCCCCTCGCCCATGCCGAAGACCACCCGCACCACCAGCAGGAAGGCGAGGCTGGTGGCGGCGGCGGTCAGGCCGCAGAACACCGACCAGACCGTCATCGCCAGGGTGAAGACGTTCTTCGGCCCGATCTTGTCGGAGGCCCAGCCGCCGACGAAGCAGAACAGGGCATAGCCGAAGAAGAAGCTGCTGAAGACGATGCCGAGCCGGGCGGGATCGAGATCGAGGTCGTCGGCGATCAGCGGCGCCGCGATCGACAGCGCCGCCCGGTCGAGGTAGCTGATGCCGCCGCCCAGGAACAGCAGGAAGACGATGAACCAGCGCAGCCGCGCTCCCATGGCGTCCCTCCCCTTTTCATATGTCCGGCCGCGCCGGCCGGCGGCTTGCCCGTGCCGCTAGGCGGCGGGCGGGCGGCCGGTGCCGCGCATCAGGATCTGCTGATGGTCACCGGTGACCTGGGCGTGGAAGGCCAGCGCGGCCTCGGACAGGTCGGAATCCGGCCGCTGCTCCGGCTCGAAGTTGCGGAATTCGTCGACGCCGCGGACCAGGGTCGCGGCGTCATGGGTGCCGACGACCTGGCGGACATAGGTGGGCAGATAGCGGATCGCGAAGCCGATGCGGCGCCGGTCGGACGGGTTGGGATCGGAGCCGTGGATCAGCCGGACATGGTGCAGCGACATCTCGCCGGGCTGCAGCTCGAGCATCCGGGCCTTCGCCTCGTCGACCTCGACCGCGATCTCCTGACCGCGCGACAGCAGGTTGTTGGCGGCGAAGGTGTCGCGATGCGGCACCTGGTCCATCATATGGCTGTCCGGGATCACCCGCATCGCGCCGTTCTCGGCCGTGCTCTCGGACAGCGCCACCCAGGCGGTGACGATATCGGCGGGGTCGAGGCCCCAATAGGTCGAATCCTGGTGCCAGGAGACGAAACCCGGGTCGTGCGGCTCCTTGATGAAGAAGCTGGAACCCCAGACCAGGATGTTCGGGCCGATGATATCCTCGACCGCGTCGAGGATGGCGGGATGGCGGATCAGCCCGTCCAGCCAGGTGAACAGGAGATGGCTCTTGTGGCGCATCGGCCCCTTCAGCGTCCCGTGCGCGCTCTCATGCGCTTCGAGATGGCGGCGGACCTGCGCCGCCTCGTCGGTCGAGAGCACCCGGATCGGGGCGTGATAGCCGTGAGTCCGGTAGTGCTCCACCGCGGCCGGGGACAGCATCTTCATGGCGGCTCCTCCGATGTCGGGCATCTTTGCGATGCACTAATTTCATTGGTGTCTTTATGATTTCAAATATGGAAGACCATATGAACCAGGATGTCAACGCCGATGACAGGGACGCGGCCAAGCCCGGCGCCCCGGCGCTGGAGAAGGGGCTGGACCTGCTGGAGGCGCTGGCAGCCCAGCCGGACGGCATCAACCAGAAGTCGCTGGCGGCGCGGGTCGGCCGGTCGGTCGGCGAGATCTTCCGCATGCTCGGCGTGCTGGAGCGGCGCGGCTATGTCGCCCGCGACCCGAAGACCGGCGAGTACCGGCTGACGCTGCGGCTGTTCCAGCTCGGCACCCAGCATCCGCCGACCCGGCGCCTGCAGCAGGCGGCGCTGCCGGTCATGGAGGGCCTGGCCGCCCAGGTCGGGCTGGCCTGCCATCTCAGCATGGCCAGCGGCGAGCATTTCCTGATCCTGGCTCAGGCCGAGCCGGACCGGCCGATGGGCTGGACGGTGAAGCTCGGCGCCGTCTTCCCGCTGTCGATGCACCTCGTCTCCGCCCGCATCCTGGCCGCCTTCCAGCGCGAGCCGCGGCGCGGCGAGATGGTGCGGATCATGGCGCAACGCGACGAGCTGCCGGCCGATGACATCCTGGCGCGGCTGGAGGGCATCGCCGCGGCGGGGCACGACCTGGCGCCGAGCGAGACGGCGCCCGGCCTGACCGACATGAGCGCACCGGTCCTCGACCCTTCGGGGCTGGCGGTCGCCGCGCTGACCCTGCCCTTCCTGCCGCAGCGCGGGAACACGATCTCGCCCGAGGCGGCGCTGGCCGCGCTCCGGGACGCCGCCGCCCGGATCACGGAGCAGATCGGCGGCCTGGCCGGCTGAGCCCTATCCGGCCGCGGAGGCCAGCTGCCGCGCGGCCCGCAGCAGGCCGGCATTGTCCGCCGCCCGCTCGCCGGACGGCAGATGGGCGCCGTCCTCCAGCCCGATGCGGCTGTCGAGGCCGCGGGCCAGGGCCATGCGGCAGATCGGCCATTTGGTGGCCTCGTAGCCGTGCAGCAGGCGCGGCAGCGCGATGCCGGCCCGGTCCAGGACCGCCAGGATGCCTTCGGCGACGGCCCTTGCCTCGGCCTCGTCCTGCTCGTTGATCTCGATCAGCACCCGCAGGCAGCGCTCCGCCTCCGGCAGGCGGACGAGGCGGTCGGCATCGGCGACCGACCAGACCCCGGCCTCGATGCCGACGCCCTTGGACAGGGCGAGGCCGATCACCTCGGATGCGTCCTCCTCGACCAGGTTGACGGAGACGTAGTCGGGCAGGATCTCCCAGCCGCGGATGTCCGCCTGCCGAGCCCTGCCGCCCGGGCGGATCGGCCATCGGGTCGAGACGCCGATCGGGATGCCGGGCACCCGGCCGCGCACGGCCAGCAGCGCCCGGCCGATATCGTCCGGCGTCAGGCTCTCCGCCCCGTCGGCGCCGCGCGGATGGATGTGCAGCTCCTCCGCCCCGGCCCGCACCGAGGCCTCGGCGTCGCGCGCCAGCTCCTCCGGCGTGCACGGCGTCGCCGGATGAAACGACTTGGTGCGGCTTCCGTTCAGACAGCCCTGCAGCATCGGCCCCTCTCGCTCTGGCTGCGCGATCCTGCCGGCGTTGCCGACGGCGATCAATACGAGGTTGGCCGCAGGTTTCCGGAATGAACCAAATCGCCTAGCCTGCCGATGGGACACTGCAGGGATTCGGGTGGTGACGGCGGAGACGATCGAGGGCATGGCGGCGCAGATCCGGGGCGGCGATCGCCGGGCCCTGGCCCGCGCCATCACCCTGGTCGAGTCCCGCCGCGCCGACCACCGCGAGCGGGCCGAGGCGCTGCTGGAGACGCTGGCGCCCGCCGCCGGCGGCGCGGTGCGGATCGGCATCTCCGGCCCGCCCGGCGTCGGCAAGTCGACCTTCATCGAGGCCTTCGGCCTGCACCTGACCGGCCAGGGCCATCGCGTCGCGGTGCTGGCGGTCGACCCGTCCTCGCAGCGCTCCGGCGGCTCGATCCTGGGCGACAAGACGCGGATGGAACTCTTAACCCGCGACCCCGCCGCCTTCATCCGCCCCTCCCCGGCCGGCGCCACGCTGGGCGGGGTGGCGCGGCGGACGCGCGAGACCCTGCTGCTGTGCGAGGCCGCGGGCTACGACGTGGCGATCGTCGAGACCGTCGGCGTCGGCCAGTCCGAGACCGCGGTGGCGCAGATGGTCGATGTCTTCGTGCTGCTGCTGCTGCCCGGTGCCGGCGACGAGCTGCAGGGCATCAAGCGCGGCATCGTCGAGGTCGCCGACATCCTGGTGGTGAACAAGGCCGATGGCGACCAGAAGGGCGCCGCCAACCACGCCGCCGCCGAATACCGCCACGCCCTGGCGCTGCTGCGCGGCAGCAGCGGCTGGACCCCGCCGGTGCTGCAATGCTCGGCGCTGGAGAACCGCGGCATCGATGCGGTGTGGGAGACCATTGGGAAATTCCGCACGCAGATGGGCGAGGCCCTGGCCGGGCGACGCGCCGAGCAGGCCCGGTCCTGGCTGTGGCGCGAGCTGGGCGACGGCCTGCTGGACGCGCTGCGCGGCCATCCTGCGGTGGCCAAGGCCCTGCCGAGGCTGGAGGCCGAGGTCGCCGCCGGCCGCCTGCTGCCGACGGCGGCGGCACGGCGGCTGCTGGAGAGGTTCCTGGGAGGATGAGCGAAGCCCCGTGCCGGCCGGGTCCCCCGAAGGCGACCCGGCCGGCATCGGGTATCAAGCCTTCTTCAGCACCGAAGGCGCGGTCGCAGCGCCCTTTTTCAGCGCGGCGTCCTTCTTCGGCTTCTTGGCTTCCTTGGGCTTGCGCACTTGACCCTTGGCCATGGCAATGCCTCCTTCGTTTGTGGACTCGCACATCATAGCGAAACGCCGCGGAACGTCATAAAAATTCAATCCGGGCCGGCGGAGCGAGAGATCCCGTCCCCGGCGGCCGGATGCGCTATCCTTCCCGCGGCAACAGGGAGGCGGCGATGACCAGCCATGACGCCATCATCATCGGCACGGGCCAGGCCGGACCGGCGCTGGCGGACCGGCTGAGCCGGGCCGGGCAGCGCGTCGCGGTGATCGAGCGCGCGCGCTTCGGCGGCACCTGCGTCAACACCGGCTGCATCCCGACCAAGACCATGGTCGCCAGCGCCTATGCCGCCCGGATGGCGCGGCGCGCTGCCGATTACGGGGTAATCCTGCCCGGCCCGCCGCGGGTCGACATGAAGCAGGTCAAGGCGCGCAAGGACGCCGTCTCCGGCAAGTCCCGCGTCGGAGTCGAGAGCTGGGTGCGCGGGCTGGAGAACAGCACCGTGATCCAGGGCCACGCCCGGCTGACCGGGCCTCGTACCGTGCAGGTCGGCGACGAGACCCTGACCGCCGAACGGATCTTCCTGAATGTCGGCGGCCGGGCCGCGGTGCCGCCGATGCCGGGGATCGGGGACGTGCCGTTCCTGACCAACAGCACGATGATGGACCTGGACACGCTGCCGGAGCATCTGGTGATCGTCGGCGGGTCCTATATCGGGCTGGAGTTCGGCCAGATGTTCCGCCGCTTCGGGTCCGACGTGACGATCATCGAACAGGGGCCGCGGCTGATCGGCCGCGAGGACGAGGACGTCTCCGCCACCATCGCCGGCTTCCTGGAGAAGGAAGGCATCACGATCCGAACCAACGCCACATGCATGAGCGTGGCGCGGCAGGGCGACGGCGTGGCCGTGACGGTCGACTGCACCGCCGGCGCGCCGGTCGTGACGGGATCCCACCTGCTGCTGGCGGTCGGGCGCCGGCCGAACACCCAAGACCTGGGGCTGGAGGCCGCGGGCGTGGCTATGGATGGGAAGGGCTACATCACCGTCGACGACACGCTGCAGACCAGCGTCCCCGGCATCTGGGCGCTGGGCGACTGCAACGGCCGCGGCGCCTTCACCCACACCGCCTACAACGACTTCGAGATCGTCGCCGCCAACCTGCTGGACGGCGACAACCGTCGCGTCAGCGACCGGATCCCGGCCTATGCCCTCTACACCGACCCGCCGCTGGGCCGCGCCGGCATGACCGAGGCGGAGGCGCGCCGCTCCGGCCGTCGCATCCTGGTCGCCAAGCGGCCGATGACCCGGGTCGGCCGCGCCGTCGAGAAGGGCGAGACCGAGGGCTTCATGAAGGTGGTGGTCGACGCCGGCACGCGGCAGATCCTGGGCGCCGCCATCCTCGGCACCGGCGGCGACGAGGTGGTGCACGGGCTGCTGGACCTGATGACCGCCAAGGCGCCGTACGACGTGCTGCAGCGGTCGATGCCGATCCACCCGACGGTGTCCGAGCTGCTGCCGACCCTGCTGGGGTCGCTGGAGCCGGCGTCGTGAGCGGGCGCGACCGGGCCGAGGCCGAGGTGCTGCGGGTGCTGGGCATGGCGGCGGGCCGCGCCGTCACCCCGGACGACCGGCTGCTGGAGGATCTCGGGCTCGGCCCCGCGGACGTCACGCGGCTGGCCTGGGACATCGAGCGGGGGCTGGGCGCGGAGATCCCGCGCGACGACCTGGCCTCGGTGTTCACCGTCCGCTCGCTGATCGACCTGGTCGACCAGCACTACGACCCGGCGACGGCCGATCCGAAGCACGGCTGGCACATGTGACCGGCCGGCTTCCGTCAGGCCGATGGCGGATGCGATCAAATCCGCGGGCTCTCCGATCCTAGAGTGGGACAAACCACAGGGGGAGCGCGATGCGATCGACGATGCTGGCCGCCACTGCCGTCCTGGCGCTCTCCGGCCCTCCCGTCTTCGCCGCCGACCCGGCGCCGACGGTGCCGGCTTCGGACCTCGCCGATCTCCAGACCGCCTTCGATCCGATGGGACCGGCGGTGCGGGCCTTGACGCTGCCCGACGGCCGGGCGGTGCATTACATCGACGAGGGCGAGCCCGGCTGGCGGCCGGTGCTGTATGTCAGCGGCACCGGCACCAGCGCCCGGGCCTTCGGCATGACCGAGTACCTGCGCAGCCTGCGCACCAGGCTGCAGCTCCGCTTCATCAGCGTCGAGCGCAACGGCTTCGGCGACACCGAGTTCCGCCCGGGCTGGACGTACAAGGACTATGCCGCCGAGGTCCGCGCGGTGCTGGACCATCTCGGCATCCGGCAGGCCGCCGCCCTGGCGATCTCCGGCGGCGGGCCCTACCTCGCCGAGATCGCGGCGGAGATGCCGGACCGGCTGATCTCGCTGCACTTCCTGGCCGCGACCTCCGGCTTCGGGCCGGAGCGCAAGCCCTGCAAGATGTCCGACGCCGAGCTGACCGAGATGATGAAGGTGGCGCAGAACCCGGAAGCCTGGTGGGCCTATCCGGAGACCAGCCCGACCCGCAGGATTCCCGGCTTCGCCGACCGCGCCTTCGAGGAGGGCGCGCGCACCTATTTCATCCGCGGCCAGATGGGCGACCTGCGCGGCCAGGTCGCCGAATACCGCCGCTACTGCACCGGGCCGAAGGCCGACGTCTCGAAGGTCCAGGTGCCGGCCTATGTCTATCACGGCACCGCCGACGCATCGGTCCCGCTCGACCAGGCGCAATACTGGCAGTCGCGGTTTCCGAATGTGCGCAAGGCCCGGATCTACGAGGCCGAAGGTCATGACGTGCAGTACCGGCACTGGGACCAGCTGCTGCTGGACGTTGCCGGCCATGCCGAACTGACCATGCTGTGCGCCGACGGAAAATCGCAGGCGGTGCCGGAGGCGGACGCCCAGGCGCTGCTGGCCAAGGGCGCAACGCTGGGCATCTGCGCTTGGAACTGAGTGCCTGCTTGCGGGTAGACTGGGAGATCGGATCCCGCAGCGAAGGATGCGCGCCATGGCCGCCACGCCCCCGCCCCTCGAACTTGACCTGCCGGCCCCCGATTTCCGCCTGCCCGCCACCGATGGCCGGACCTATTCGCTGGACGACATCGCCGGGCCGCGCGGCACGGTGATCGTCTTCATCTGCAACCACTGCCCCTATGTGAAGGCGGTGATCGACCGGCTGGTGGACGACGCCATGACGCTGCTGTCCGAGGGCATCGGCTTCGCCGCGATCTGCTCGAACGACGCCGCCGCCTATCCGGAGGACGGCTTCGAGAAGATGAAGGCGTTCGACGAGGCGCACGACCTGCCCTTCCCCTATCTGCACGACGAGGACCAGTCGGTGGCGCGGGCCTATGGCGCCGTCTGCACCCCGGACTTCTTCGGCTACGATGCGCACCGCCGGCTGAAATATCGCGGCCGGCTGGACGAAGGCCGCACCGGCCCGCCCCCGCCGCATGCGCGGCGCGAGCTGGTCGAGGCGATGCTGCGGATCGCCGAGACCGGCCAGGCGCCCGCCGACCAGGTGCCGTCGATGGGCTGCTCGATCAAGTGGAAGGCCGCCTGAGCCGCGGCGAAGATCAGCGCCCCGGGAACGCGGCCTCGTACTGCTCCGGCTTGAAGCCGACCAGCAGCGTGCCGCCGATGTCGAGCACCGGCCGCTTGATCATCGAGGGCTGGTCGAGCATCAGCCCGATCGCCTTCGCCTCGGTCAGATCCTCGCGGGCGGCGTCCGGCAGCTTGCGGAAGGTGGTGCCGGCGCGGTTCAGCAGCACCTCCCAGCCGACCTTGCGCGCCCATCCCTCGAGCGTGGCGCGGTCGACCCCCGCCGCCTTGTAGTCGTGGAAGGCATAGGCGACGCCGCGCTGGTCGAGCCAGGCCCGCGCCTTCTTCATCGTGTCGCAGTTCTTGATGCCGTGGATCGTGACCGCCTTCGCCATGCTTCCGCTCTCGCGCTGAGTCTGCCGGACCGAGCCGACCATAGGGGCTGCGGACACGGCCGTCACCCGCGCAGCGGCCAGCGGCCGAGGATCAGGTAGCGGCTCTCGCCATAGAGGCTGTGGACGAGCGCGAAGTCGCGCACCGGGATGGTGATCGACGCGTCGAGGACCGCCTCGGGAACGACCTTCCGGTCGTACAGGATCGTCATGTGCGGCCTGAGAGGCGGGCGGGATCCGGGCAGGCCGACCACCTCCATCACCGGATCGAAGGCCTCGTGCAGATCGACAAGCGCCGCGTTGCCCTCGGCGCAACGGAGCACGACGGGACGGGTGCCGCTGCCCGCCCCGAAGCTCGTCACCCGGTCGAAGGTCACCTCGAACCGCGGCAGCTCGATCGTCCAGGCGGCGCGCATCGCCCGGTCGACCAGCGCGAAGGGCAGAGACTGGTACCGGCCCACGAGCTGCAGCGAGATGTGCAGGATCTCCGGCGGCCGCGGCCGCCCCCGCAGGCCGAGGCCGAGCCGCAGGGCCTCCGCACGCGCCCGGATCATGGCGGCATCGGCCGGCGACGGGAGGATCGCGAAGAAGATCCGGTCCGGCGATATCGAGGGCGTCTGCGGCAACCCCAAATCCAGCGAGAGCTGCCTTGGATCGCGGCGCGACGCCTTGGAACTGCCTTTCGATGCCACTCGGGATGGTCCGCTCCGCGACACGTGCATCGAGCCTACACCTTGCCGGGCACGCCGGGGACCCGGCCCGGTTTCATCCGCTTCCCGGGCCGGAATAGCTGACACTCCCTGGCAGGTGCCGTCCTGTATTCTCTGTGGGCACAGCAGACGAGGCCGAGGATGAGCAGGACGGCAATGGGGAAGGTCCCGAAGGCGCCGGCGGGGGTGGCGGAGGGCCGGTGCCTGTGCGGCCGGGTGCGGATCGAGATCGGCGTGCCGGCGCGCTGGGCCTGGCACGACCATTCCCGGGACAGCCGGCTGGCCCATGGCGCCGCCTACGCCACCTATGTCGGGTGCTGGCGCAGCCGGGTGCGCATCGTCAAAGGCGAGGCCGCCCTCGCCCGCTTCGTCGAGGAGGAGACCGGACGATTGCGCAGCTTCTGCCGCCATTGCGGCACGCCGGTGCTGTACGAGCGGCCGCACGCGCCGCAGATGGTGAACATCCCGCGCGCGCTGTTCGAGACCCGCACCGGCCGCGAGCCGCTGTACCACATCGCCATCGAGCAGGCGCCGGAATGGGCGTATCGCGGCGAGAAGCTGCGCCCGCTGAAGGGCTTTCCCGGCGTGGTCTGGACCGGGCCGAAGCGGAAGAAGCGGCCGCTGATGGACGAGGAGTTCTAGGCAGCCGAGCGCGCCGGCACCGCGACGACGGCCGGCCTGTCGTCGATCGGGACATGCAGCAGCGCCGCCACCAGCCCGGCGACCGCGGTGGCGATCCAGACCAGAGAGTAGGAACCGGTGACGTCGAAGACGAAGCCGCCGGCCCAGGCGCCCAGGAACGAGCCGATCTGGTGGCTGAGGAAGCAGACGCCGAACAGCGTGCCGAGATGGCGCGTGCCGAACACCTTGGCCACCAGGCCGCTGGTCAGCGGCACGGTGCCCAGCCAGGTCAGGCCCATCACCGCGGCGAAGAGCACGACCGACGCCTCGCTCTTCGGCGCCAGGAAGAAGCAGGCGATGGCGGCGCCGCGGATCAGGTACAGCCAGGCGAGCACGTGCTGCTGGCGGAACCGCCCGCCGAGCCAGCCGCAGCCCCAGCTGCCGATCATGTTGAACAGCCCGACCAGCGCCAGCGCCGTGGCGCCGAGCCCTGCCGGCATGTGGCACAGCAGCAGGTAGTTCGGCAGATGCGTGCCGATGAAGGCGAGCTGGAAGCCGCAGGTGAAGAAACCGAGGGTCAGCAGGCGATAGCCACGATGGCCGAGCGCCTGCGCCACCGCCGCCCGCAGCGGCATCGCCGGCCCGTCCTGCGCCGGCCCGCCGCCCCGGCCCTGCCGGTCCAGGACCAGCCCGAGCGGCGCCACCGCCAGCAGGCAGGCGGCAAGCACCAGCAGCGACGCCGCGGTACCGGAGAGATCGGTGACCCATTGTGCCAGCGGCACCAGCAGCACCTGGCCGAGCGACCCGCCGGCGCTGGCCAGGCCCATCGCCATGCTGCGCTTCTCCGGCGGCGCCGCCCGGCCGAGCGCGGTCAGCACCACGCCGAAGGTGGTGCAGCTGATGCCGATGCCGACCAGGAGGCCGAGGCCGAGCACCAGCATCGCGCCCGACGAAGCCAGGGCGGTGAGGACCAGGCCGGCGGCGAAGGCGACCGCCCCGAAGGCGACCACCGGCGCCGAGCCCCAACGATCGGCGGCGGCGCCGGCGAAGGGCTGGGCGAGGCCCCAGACCAGGTTGTGCAGGGCGATGGCGAAGGCGGTCAGCGTCACCGGCACGCCGCGATCGAAGGAGAACGGTCCGATGAACAGGCCGAAGGTCTGCCGCGAGCCCATGGCGGCGCTCATGACCAGCGCCCCGGCCAGGATCACCAGCCCGGCCTGAAGCCCGGGGGATGCGAGCTGCCTGCTGTCCGTCACCGCCATCGTCCGGGCCCTCCTCGCCCGGCTCCACAATGGCGACCGGCGGAGGGCGCGGCAAAAGAGAAGGTTTCGCGGATGGGTGAAGGATCCTCACCCGTTCACGGCGCGCCTCAGGCGATCCGGCGCCCGGTTCCGGCCGCGCCCGGCCCGGCCGCCTCGACCTCGCGCAGCAGCCAGCGCTGGAAGCCCAGCAGGTCCGGGCGGCGCTCC
Source organism: Inquilinus sp. NPDC058860 (assembly GCF_042743185.1). Lineage (NCBI taxonomy): Bacteria > Pseudomonadati > Pseudomonadota > Alphaproteobacteria > Rhodospirillales > Rhodospirillaceae > Inquilinus > Inquilinus sp. NPDC058860. Next base: position 44,058 of record NZ_JBHYMS010000030.1, read on the forward strand.
GCGCCCTCGGAGCCGACCAGCCAATAGGCGGTCTCGGCCTCGATCTCGGGCAGGCCCGCCTCGACCACGGCGCCGGAGGCGAGGTCCCGGTCGACCAGAGGCCGACGGCCCAGGGCGACGCCGAGCCCCATGGCCGCGGCCTCGAACGCCATCTGGATGGTGTCGACACGCAGGCCGGCGGCGAGGTCGACGCCTTCGGCGCCCGTCCGTTCCGCCCAGGCCTGCCAGTCCTCGCTGGCCGGGGTGACGTGGATCAGCGCGGCCCGGCGCAGATCGACCGCCCCGCCGCCGCCGGCCAGGCGGTCGCGATATGCGGGGCTGCACACCGGCACCAGCCGCTCGCCGAACAGCCGGGTCCAGCCGGCGCCGGCGGCGGTCGTCCGGCTCATGCGGATGGCGAAGTCGAAGCCGTCGACCGGGAAGCCGACCTGCCGGCGCGAGGTGTCGACGGTGACGCCGATGGTCGGCCAGCGCTCGCCGAAGCGGTGCAGCCGCGGCAGCAGCCAGCGAGCGGCGAAGGTCGGGGCGCAGCTGACGGTGATGGTCCGGCGCCCGCGGTGGTGCGGCAGGCGCTGGGTGCCGATGGCGATCAGCGACAGCGCCTCCGAGACATAGGGCAGGTAGTCCGCCCCCTCGGGCGTCAGGGACAGCCTGCGCGGCTCGCGCACGAACAGCTCGACCCCCAGCGCCCGCTCCAGCCCGACGATGCCGTGGCTGACCGCGCTCGGCGTCACGTTCAGCTCGGCGGCGGCGAGCTTGAAGCTGAGATGGCGTCCCGCCGCCTCGAAGAAGCGGAGGGCGGCGAGCGGCGGCAGGCGGAGCGGCATCTGCAGAGCATATCCCGGCCGGGCCTAAGAGACCGTCTGGAAATGCTACTGGCGTGGCCGTCTGACGGCAGTTTCTCCGCTTCCGGTGCTCACGGACCCAAACGTCCGCTGCGCGCCGGTTCTCGAAACTACCGCCAGCCGACTCACACCAGCGCATTTCCAAACGGTCTCTAGGAGCGCAGCCCCCGGGCGACGGCGCCGGCGAAGCCGGCCGCGATGATGCCGCCGGGATCCAGCGCCGGGTTGAAGATGGTGATGTCGATGCCGGCCATCCGACCGCTCGCCGCCGCGGCGTCGAGCACCGCTGTCAGCTCCTCGAAGGACAGCCCGTCCGGCATGCGGTAGTCGACCGCCGGCATCACCGCGTCGTCGAGCACGTCGGCGTCGAGATGGACCCAGAAGCCGAGCAGCTCAGGCCGGGTCAGCCAGTCCAGCGCGCGCTCCAGCGCGGCCCCGAAGCCGGCCTGCCGGACCGCGGCGAGGTCGAGCAGCTCGATGCCGCTGTCCTCGATCCTCTGGCTGCCGACCCGTGCGGCGTCCTCGGCATCGCGGATCCCGAACGCCACCACGTCCTCGTCGCGGACCAGCGGCCGCAGCCCCTCGGGATCGGTGACCACGGCGGGGCCGCGGCCGGTGGCGAGCGCCAGGTCCATCGACGCCGCCTCGCCGTTGGGCTCGGCCTCCGGCTGGTAGAAATCGGCGTGGCCGTCAAGGAACAGCAGCCGAAGCGCCCGCGGCGGCGCAGCGGCAGCAGGCAGCCGAGCAGGATCGAGCAGTCGCCGCCCAGCACCACCGGCACCTCGCCGGCCCCGAGGACGAGGCCGACGGCGTCGGCGAGCGCGGCCGAATAGGCGGCGATGCCGGAGGGGTTGAGCAGCAGCGTTTCGGGATCGCGCAGCGGGTCGTAAGGCGGCGGCTCGACCCGGCCGGCCCGCCGTGCGTCCAGCCGGTCCGCGAGCCCCGCCCCGAGCAGGGCTTCGGGCAGCCGCTCGACCCCTTTCGGGAACAGCCCCAGCACCGAGGGGGCCTCGACGATGGCGTAGCGAGGACGGCTCATGGCGACGCCTCCTGTCCGGTCGCGAATCCAACCGCTTCGCAGCGCCCCGGGTTCCCGGGCACGATCCGCCCGGCAGGCCTCGGGACACCGGATCCGGGAACTTCCACATCACGGCGCCTGTCGTCTTTGGGAATCCCGAACCCGCCGAACGGAGATCCCGCCGCCCTTCACCCGCGCGATCCGTGGAAAGGAAACGACGATGAGCGATGTCGACGGCAAGGAGTTCGTTCTCGCAGGCATCGTCATGAAACGCCTGCTGTCCGGAGACCAGACCGCGGGGCAGTTCTGCCTGTTCGAGAACAGGAGCGACGGACACACGAGGACGCCGATCCATGTCCACGCCCGGGACGACGAGACGGTCTATGTCATCGAAGGCGAGCTGACCGCGGTGATCGACGGCCGGCCTCGACGCCTGACGACAGGCGAGTCCGTGTTCCTGCCGCGCGGCGTTCCGCACCAGCTGGTGAACCTGAGCGGCAATCCCGGCCGATACATCCTGATCGGGACCCCCGCCCTGTTCGACCGGTTCCTCGAGGAAGCCGGTCACGAGGTTCAGCCGGGCGAAGCCGTTGGACCGCCGACGCCCGAGGAGATCGAGCGTCTCCGCCAGGCTGCGCCGAAATTCGGCATCACCTTGCTCCCGGATTGGCCCTCGCCCAGGTGACGCACTCCTATAGCGTCACGCCATGCTGGGCCGTGAGCACGCTGGTGATGTCCCATAGCTTCGTTGCCTTGCCCGCATCGAAGGCGAGCGGCTCCGGCGTCCACGACTTCGGTTTGCGCAGGATCGCGCCGTTGGCATCTGCAGCAGAGGCTTTCACCAGCGCGGTGACGGCATTGCGCGCCGAGACCTCGGGTCTTGTGCCGATCATGCCGAGCAGCCGCATGATCGGCGGCATCCTGGGATCCAGCATGACCTTGGTCTTCGTCGGTCCGACGCATGCTGCCGTCAGCGTGACCGGACGGTCCGACCAGCGACGCGATGCTTCCTGTATATGCAGGAAGCTCAGGGCATGGCTGCCGAGCGCCGACTTGAAGAAGGTCCATCTGGTGCGTTCGTACTGCAGGTCGCCGAGGTCAGGCACCTGCCTTTCGCCGACCGCGCCCGAGATGTGGATGATCCGTCCATCACCGGATGCCGAGAGCGCATCGACCAGCAACCGGTTGAGCATGGCCCGCGCGAGATACTGCAGGGCGAAGGCAAATTCGAGGCCGTCGGCAGTGATGTGCTTGCCGCGTTGCGCTGACATCGCACTATGAACGACACCATGCAGCGTCGGCTTCCATGCCAGCACCGCATCCGCTGCTTCCTTCACCCCTGCGACGGTCGAGAGGTCACCGCGGGCAAACACAGCGGACGCCGCGCCGGCCTGTTTGAGGGCGGACACCGTCGCAGCGCCCGCGGCGGGATCACGCCCGACGACACGTATGTTTGCATGCCGGCGGGCGATCTCGACCGCGGCGGCTTGGCCGATCCCGGCCGTGCCCCCGAAGAACACGACATTGGCGTCCTGCAAATCGCGCTCATGCTGCATCGTGGCGGTCCTTGCCGGAGGATGCAGCCTGCCGAATGGATTCGGCGATCTCGTCCTCACTGCGGCAGCCGTTGAGGATCAGGCGCTCGCCGAAAACGAAACGAGGCACCGATTTCACGCCGCGTGCCGCAGAGGCCGCTGTCTCTTCAAACGTTCGAGCGTGTTCGGAGGAGTCCAGCGCAAGCCGATGTGCCTCCTTGCGCTCGAAGCCATGCTTCGAGGCAATATCGGCAAGACCATCGGGATCGGCGATGTTCCGGCCATCCTGAAAATAGGCGGAGGTGATCGCCACCGCGAGCGCATGCTGCGTCCCGCGCGGGGCTGCCAACCGGATCAAGGTGTGTGCGCCGAGGGTCGGATAGGCGAAAGGCTGACGTCGCAGGTCGAGGTCGAGACCCGAGGCACGCGCCTCCGAATGAGGACGCTCCCACACCTGTGTGGGATCGGCAACGCCGTAGCGTGATCTCAACAGGTCCGCGATCCTCAGCCCCTCGGGCGGGCAATCGGGCATCAGCATGACCGGATGGTGCCGAATATCGACAGCCAGTGCAGGGAAGCGCTCCGCCAGCACCTTGTCGAGCCGGTGCATTCCGATGATGCACCAGGGACAGGTGATCTCGGTATAGAGATCGATGGCCAATGTCATGATGCCTCGCAGGGTGGATACATTTTGTTCGTTACGCTACATTGCACCGCGACCATCGGCGGACAAGAAGGCACGTTTCTGGGCATGACGAACACGGTTGTCGGCGAGGATGAACCCACATTGTCCGACTGTCGGGCGGTCGCCGACATCCTGGCCCGTGTGGGTGACAAATGGACGGTGATGGTGGTGGGCGCGCTGTCGGCCGGCCCCATGCGGTACAATGCCATCCAGCGCCGGATCGGCGGCATCTCGCAGCGCATGCTCACGCTCACGTTGAAGGCGCTGGAACAGGACGGCCTCGTGACCCGGACGGTCTATCCGGTGATCCCGCCGCGGGTCGATTACGAGTTGACCGACCTCGGTCGCAGCCTGCTCGGCCCCATCACGATCCTGTTCGATTGGGCGAAGATCCATCAAGGCGAGATGCTCATGGCCCGGGCGAGGTTTCAGGAAGCCGCCAACGCCTCGTGATCTGCTTGTCCGAACCGTCAAATGCGGATGGCTTTTGAATTCAAAGAGGAATTTGATCGTTCCAGAAAATCTCCGCTTTCAGCGACTATCAATATCGATCGGTCCACTTTTCCCCAATCCACTGGCGACGCCGCACCGCCGGCATAGCCGAAGACTGCCGTCAGCAGCGCGCGGGATCGACCGTGATGTCGCTTGGAGCGATCGCAGCTCGGCTTCCGACTGGATTACGGCAAGCGTCGCCGGCGACCTGCCGCGCGTCAGTCGCGCGATAAGGACAGCCCCGCGAGAAGCGGCGCGTATGCGGCGAGCCTGCGGGATACGAACTCCGTGAAGAGCTGCACGCGCTTCGTCTTGCGTGTCTCCCCCTGCGTGAGAAGCCAGAGCGTTCCGTACATGTGCAGATCGGTGCCCGGCACCCTCACCAATAGGGGGTCGGCATCTCCGACGAAGCACGGCAGTGTCGTGATCCCGAGCCCTTGCCGCACTGCAACGATCTGCGCCTCGCCGTCCGTGGTCCTGAACGGAACCCCCGTGGTGCGAACCTCACCCTCGCGGGCCCAGTCCGGGATGCCGTGAATGCTTATGACGATCCACCGGATGGGATCAGGCGCATCCGCACGCCACGCGGCCAGTCGATCGCGGGACATGTAGACGCCGCCGAACAGCTCCGGTCCCTTCAGGCCGTGAAGATTGAGCGGCAGGGTTTTGCGGTCGTAGACGACGCGGATCGCCACGTCGGCCTCTCGGTTGGTCAGATTTGCCAGCTCGCCGGACGACAGGATTTCCATCTCGATGTCCGGATGCAGACGCGCGAAATCGGCGAAGTCCGGCATGAGCAGATGTGTCGCAAGAGGCGGCGCCAGAGTCACCCGCAGAAGCCCGCGCACGCTCTGGTCGCGCCCGAAGACGCGCGTCTCCAGCTGGTGCGACGACGCTTCCATCTGGTTCGCGAGCTCGAGAACCTCCTCGCCCGCAGCCGTCAGGCGGTAGCCCGAAGGCAGCTTCTCGAACATCTGCGCGCCCAGGCGTTCCTCGAGCTGAGCAATACGCCGCAGCACGGTCGAGTGATTCACCCCGAGGCGCCCGGCGGCAGCCCGCACCGAGCCTCCACGCGCGACGGCGAGAAAGTGGCGAACGTCATCCCAGTCGATCATGGTGCATTCCCGCGCCGCGCGGTGCGGCTTCCAAAAGCCCCGCAGCGAACACATCGAACACCAGTACGGGCGGTCATCATAGCCCATGCCGAACAGCGTGGCCCAATTTCCGATCGGCGGACACCGATCGTCGCGGCCGGCGTCAGCCATCCAGCCGGATCGATTTCGCACCACCGATGTGCGCGCTTCCGCACTCAACGCCTGACGCCGAAAGACCCATTTCGAGGGTCTCGGGGACCTCCCCGATCGGCCAAAGACGGAGTTGAAGGAAGTCATGGGAAAGCTTGAGGGTAAGGTTGCCGTCATCACGGGTGGATCGAGCGGCATGGCGCTGGCGAGCGCCAGGCGGTTCGTTGAAGAAGGCGCCTATGTCTTCATCACGGGCCGGAGGCAGGAGGCGCTGGACGAGGCCGTCAGGCTGATCGGCCGGAACGTGACCGGCGTGCGCGGCGACGCGGCCAATCTCGACGACCTCGACCGCCTGTTCGACACGGTCAAGCGGGAAAAGGGCAGGATCGACGTCCTGTACGCGAGCGCCGGCACGGGCGAAGGCGTCCCACTGGGCGAGATCACCGAGCAGCACTACGATGCGACCTTCAACCTGAATGCGCGCGGCACGCTGTTTACGGTTCAGAAGGCGTTGCCGCTGTTCAACGATGGCGGATCGATCTTCATGACCGGGTCAGTTGCTTCGATCAAAGGCTTTCCTGGCTACAGCGTGTATGCGGCGAGCAAGGCGACGCTGCACGCATTCGCACGCGGGTGGCTCAACGAGCTGAAGGGCAGGAATATCCGGGTGAACGTGCTGCACCCGGGGCCGATCGCCACACCGATGCAGGACCAGGTTCTCACCGAGGAGGCGAAGCAGATGTTCGAATCCCTGATCCCGCGGGGAAAGATGGGTCGTCCTGAGGAAATTGCGGCGGTCGCGCTGTTTCTTGCTTCAGACGATTCGAGCTTCGTGAATGGGATGGAGTTGAATGTCGACGGCGGCTTCTCGGCGATCTGAATTCGCGCCGGATCGCCGGAATGGTGGAACGACTTCCGCGCTGAACGGTCGGCTCGGCCGCGCGGAAGTCGTTCACGGCGGGACGCCTGCGCGAAGATCACCATGCAGCGAAGCGGACAACCCAGCGCCGTTGAAGGCCGGGGAATCAATACGGATCGGAGAAGCGTTATGAGCTATGCGATTGTAGGATTCGGCAAGATAGGCCAGGCCCTCGCCCACGCCTTCGCCCGCAAGAACATCGACGTGACCGTCGCGAGCCGCCGTCCGCCCGAGGCGTTGGCGCCGCAGGCTCGGGCAATCGGACCCACGGTCGTCGCCAGGTCGCTGCGGGATGCAGTCGAGGCCAACACAATCATCTTGGCGGTCCCGTTCTGGGAGCACCGCGAGGTTGCGAAGGCCTTGCCGAGCTGGGAAGGCAAGACGGTCATCGACGCCACGAACACGTTTGGAGTTCCCCCTGAAGAGCTGGACGGCCTCCCGTCCTCCGCCTTCGTCGCGAAGGCGTTCACCGGCGCCAAGCTCGTCAAAGGGTTCAATCACCTGGTTGCGGCCACCCTGGCTGCCGATCCGATCGTCGAGGGCGGCCACCGGGTCGTCTTTCTGTCGAGCGATGACGAGGACGCGATCGCTCCCGTGGCGGCCTTGGCCAAACACCTCGGCTTCGCACCCGTCAAGCTGGGAAAGCTCAACGAGGGCGGCGCGCTGGTGCACGCACGCGACCGCATTTGGGGCCAGCTGATCTTCCAGGATTTGTTCAAGAAGGAGCAATAATCGATCTACGACCGTGTGATCGACGCCGAGAACTGGTCGCGCGCGCTAACGCCTTCGAGCAGCGCGCGACCGAATATTTGAAGGCGTTGATCGGCGCCCCGCTCGTGCGGCGAGGCCATCAAGGATCAGCTTCAGCCCTTCTTCGAAAGCGGCTTCGTGATCTATCTGCGGGACCCCGATCAAATCATCCGCAGTTGCGCCGAGACTGGCTTCGGCCTGTTCCTCGAGCACGCTTCCGACGGTGAAGTGGCTGGACGCGAGCATCGCCATCTGAGCGTCTCGCTCGGGCAAACCGGACGCGACCAGGAAGGCCATCTTGTGCGCGATCCGATCGATGTCCGCGGCGCCGGGGCGGCTGCCCGCGTGGAGCTTTGCGCCGTCGCGCCGTCTCAGCAGCGTTCGCCGGAAACTGCGCGTGTTGTCGAGAAACCAGAGACGCCAGTCGTCGGATGGCGTTGGAAGCGGAGCGGTCGCGTGGGGCACCATCGCAGTCTCGGCCATGGCGGCGAGCAGTTCCTCCTTCTTGCGAAAATGCCAGTACAGCGATGGTTGCTCGACGCCGAGCCGCTTAGCGAGTTGTCTCGTGCTGATGCCCTCGAGGCCAACCTCATCGAGCAGATCGAGCGCTTCGGCAATGACGGTTTCACGATTCAGCTTGGTCATCTTGACAATCTATCGGTGATAGGGAAGCTTGTAAACAATAGCCTATCACTGATAGATTCGAGTCGTGCACATGGCGATTGGACCTGAAAATCGCTCCCTCAAGGTTCTTGTCTGCGGTGGTGGGATCGCGGGTCCGGCCTTGGCCTATTGGCTCACCCGAAGCGGCCATCAAGTCGTCGTAGCCGAGCGGTTCCCGGCTCTCAGGGCCACAGGTGCGCAGGTAGACCTGCGCGGGCAAGGCATCGAGGCGGCCAAGCGCATGGGGCTCATCGGCGCCATCCGGGACAACCTTGTCGATGAGGCTGGCGTCTCGTTCGTCGACTCCCGAGGCCGCATCAAGGCGACGATGATGGCCAACCGATCCGGTCGCGGAGCGCAATCCCTCACATCCGAATATGAGATCATGCGCGGCGATGTCGTGCGCATTCTCCATGACGCGACCAAGGACGACGTGGAATACGTCTTCGGCAAGACCGTTGAGCGGTTCGAGCAGGACGACGAGAAGGTTCTGGCTCACATCTCCGACGGCACCTCTGAAACCTTCGATCTGCTGGTCGGGGCCGATGGTCAGGGATCGCGCATTCGCAAGGGTATCCTGCCGCCGGATGCAGCCGACCCTTACCTGCGAATGGGCATCCACATGGCCTATTGGTTCATCCCGCGCACACCGGCCGACGACGGCAACATCCGCAATACGTACCTCGCTCCTGGCGGTCGGATGATCATGCGACGGAGCCATAATCCGACGGAAACGCAAGTCTACTTCGTGCTCAGGGACAGCTCCGAAGAAGCATCGGCCATTCACAGGGCGCCATTGGATCAGCAAAAGCAATTCTGGATAGAGCGGTTCCGGGACGCCGGCTGGCAGACCGATCGATTCATCCGGGGCATGATGACGACGCCCGATTTCTACTCTCAGGAAGTGGTGCAGGTCCGCACGGACACCTGGTACAAGGGTCGCGTGGTTCTCGTCGGCGATGCCGCGCATTGTGCATCCCCATTCAGCGGCATGGGCGTATCCGGCAGTCTGGTCGGAGCTTACGTCTTGGCGGGTGAGATCAATCGCAATACGGGAGATCTCGCGCGAGCCTTTGCGCTCTACGACAAAACGCTGCGGCCCTTCGTCAACGAAATCCAGACCGTAAACCCATCGCTCCTGCGCCTGGGAATGCCCAAGACGAGGTTTGGGATAAAAATCCTTCTTTCCGTAACGGCCTTGGCCGCACTGCTCCGCATCCCGGACTTGGTCTCCAGATTTTCGTCGGAAGACAGGGGCGGCGGCTGGCTTCTACCCGAATATACGGAGCTGCATCCGGCCCATCAAGCTGCGCTACCGGGTTAGATGAGAACTGAACCAGCTCAGGAGAGCCACTCCGCGCTGGATGTCATTTTCCCACTGCTGTCATCAAAGACTTCTGGACTTGATCCAGGTGCGGATGGCCTGAGTGAGTTCTGCCTTGCGTTCCAGCGGCAGCCAGTGTCCGGAGGGCATGCTCGTCACGGTAAGGTCTGCGCAGGCCGCGCGCATCGGGTCGCCTTGGCGGTTTCCGGTGATGGTGCAGATCTGATCATAGTCACCGTTGACGAACAGCACCGGCTGGGAAAGGCGGCCGCCATCGGGCGCTTCGCGCGCGTAGGCGATGTTGGCGTCGTCGTTCATGTACCAGGCACAGGACGGACGGAAACCGTGAGCCTTGAACCCCTGCACCAGCACGTCGAAGTCCGCCGGCGGCCAGAGAGCCGGATCAGGTTTGGTCGGCGGGGCCCGGTGCGCCGCGCCGAAGCGCCCTCCCTTGCGCGTGACCTCCGCATTCGGCGAAACCTTGCCGACGCCGGCGGGACCGCCGGGTTGAAAGATCGACGCCAGCGATGCTGCCACGTCAGCATCCAGGTCGGCGACTGCAGCCTCGAAGTGCTTCGTGTAGTAGCGGTAATAGTCCCATTGACCATCCGGATACTGGTTGGCGGGATAAATCGTTCGGTCGACCAGCGGGACGATTGTGCGCAGGGCGTGCCCGGCGGGTTGATATGCCAACGAGGTCAGCACGACACCACGGCTGCGCTTGGGCTCATGCGCGACCAGCTGGGCGGCCACAACAACGCCCCAGTCGTGCCCGACCCAGATCGCAGGCTCGCCGCCAAGGTGGTCATGAAGCTCCGCCATGTCGGCTACGACGTCCTCGATGGTGTAGGCGTCGTTGGCTGCCGGCGCGGAAGAGCGGCCGAAGCCACGCAGATCGGGAGCGACACAGTGCCAACCGTCGGCGGCGAACGCGTCCATCTGGGCGCGCCACATCAAACTGATGCTCGGCCAGCCGTGGAGGAAGATCATCAACGGCCCGTCGGCGGGCCCGCTCTCGATGTAGTGCGTTGTTTGACGAGGCGTGCCGAAAGTGCGCGACACCAGCGTGGCAGAGGGCATCCCGAGGGTATCCGACAGTACTCCCCCCTCACTCCCACTCGATCGTCCCGGGCGGCTTCGAGGTGATGTCGTAGACGACGCGGTTGATGCCGCGGACCTCGTTGACGATGCGGGTCGAGACCCGGCCCAGGAACTCGTGGTCGAAGGGGTAATAGTCGGCGGTCATGCCGTCGGTCGAGGTCACGGCGCGGAGCGCGCAGACATAGTCGTAGGTGCGGCCGTCGCCCATCACGCCGACCGTACGCACCGGCAGCAGCACGGCGAAGGCCTGCCAGATCGCGTCGTAGAGGCCGGCGCGGCGGATCTCCTCGAGATAGATCACGTCGGCCTTGCGCAGGATCTCCAGCATGTCGCGGCTGACCGCGCCGGGGATGCGGATGCCCAGCCCCGGGCCCGGGAAGGGATGGCGGCCGACGAACGTGTCGGGCAGGCCGAGCTCGCGGCCCAGCGCCCGCACCTCGTCCTTGAACAGCTCGCGCAGCGGCTCGACCAGGGCCAGCTTCATCCGTTCCGGCAGGCCGCCGACATTGTGGTGGCTCTTGATCGTCACCGACGGGCCGCCGGTGAAGGACACGCTCTCGATCACGTCGGGGTACAGCGTGCCCTGGGCCAGGAAGCGGGCGCCTTCGATCTTCTCCGCCTCGGCGTCGAACACCTCGACGAAGGCGGCGCCGATGATCTTGCGCTTCTGCTCCGGATCGGTGACGCCCTCGAGCCGGCCGAGGAACAGGTCCGACGCGTCGACATGGACCAGCGGGATGTTGTAGTGGCCGCGGAACAGCGACACCACCTGCTCCGCCTCGCCCGACCGCATCAGCCCGGTGTCGACGAAGATGCAGGTCAGCTGGTCGCCGATCGCCTCATGGATCAGCACCGCCGCCACGGCGCTGTCGACGCCGCCGGACAGGCCGCAAATGACCTTGCCGGTGCCGACCTGGGCGCGGATCTTCTCGATCTCCGCGTCGCGGAAGGCGGCCATGGTCCAGCTGCCGGCGCAGCCGCAGACATGGTGGGTGAAGTTGCGCAGCAGCGCAGTGCCATGCGGGGTGTGCACCACCTCCGGATGGAACTGCACGCCATAGAAGCGGCGGTGGTCGTCGGCGATGACGGCATAGGGCGCGTTCTCGCTGGTGGCGACGATGCGGAACCCGTCCGGCAGCCGGGTGACGCGGTCGCCATGGCTCATCCACACCTGCTCGCGCTGGCCCAAGCCCCAGGCGCCGTCGAACAAGGCGCAGTTCTCCCGGATGTCCAGCCAGGCGCGGCCGAATTCGCGATGGTGCCCCGCCTCCACCGCGCCGCCCAGCTGCTCGCACATGGTCTGCTGGCCGTAGCAGATGCCGAGCACCGGCACGCCGAGCTCGAACACCAGCTGCGGCGAGCGGGGCGAAGCCTCCTCGGTGACCGAGGCCGGGCCGCCCGACAGTATGATGCCGCGCGGGGCGAAGGCGCTGATCCGGTCCGCCCCGGCATGGTTGAACGGCCAGATCTCGCAATAGACGCCGGATTCCCGGACCCGACGTGCGATCAGCTGGGTGACCTGGCTGCCGAAATCGAGAATGAGGATGCGGTCCGGCGACGGCGTAGCGGTCGGGGCGGTCATGGCAACTCCGGGGTCGGGCGGTGGGACGGAGCTTTACCCTCCCCCCGCCCGCAGGACAAGCGACAGGGCCCGCGCCCGGCGCGCAACGTCCATGCGCGGGGCGAAGGCTAGGCCAGCGCGACGAGGACAGCGATCAGCACCAGCTGCGCCCCGGCGATCAGCAGCAGCCGGGTGCGGAACGGCTCCTTCCGCGTCTTGTGGCGCAGCAGCCGCTGCCCGGCGATGGCGCCGGGCGTGCCGCCGATCGCGGCCAGGGCCAGCAGCGTGCGCTCCGGGATCCGCCGCCGGCCGCCGACGGCGCACCATTTGTCCCAGGCGAACAACGCAAAGGCGGCCGCGCTGGCGGCGAGGAGGTAGAGCGCCAGGCCGGTCATGCGGCCGGAGGAATGGGCCGGTCGAAGCGGAAGGCGCTTTCCGCCAGCACGGCGCCGCCGAAGCGCTCCAGCCGGTCGGCATAGGCCTCGCCGCCGAGATGGCGGTAGAATCCGGTGGCACGGAAATTCGCGGTCAGGGCCCAGAGCATGAAGGGCGTCATGCCGCGCTCGGCGAACCAGCCGGAGGACGCGGCCATCAGCGCCCTTCCGTGGCCCCTGCCCTTCGCCCGGTCGAGCAGGTAGAGGGCGTAGATCTCGCCCCAGTTCCAGCCAGGCGCGCCGCGGGCCCGGCCGCACAGGGCGAAGCCGACCGGCACCGCCCCGCCGCTCGGGGTCGGTTCCAGCGCCAGGAAGGTGGCGGTGCCGTCCTCATGGGCCAGAGAGCGTTCATGGCCACGCTCGCGCTGGATCACGGTCATGCGGTCGAGATACTCGTCCGGCACCAGGCCGCGATAGGTCTCCTGCCAGGACTGGACATGGATCCGCGCGATCGCCGGCGCATCGGCCAGGATCGCACGGCGGATCATGTCAGCCTTCCTCGCCCGTGGCCGCCTCATCGGCATCGGCGGGCTCGCCGGCATCGGCCGTCTCGGCCTTCGGCCCGCGCTCCAGCACCGCGAGGAAGAAGCCGTCGGTGCCGTTGGCGGCGGGCGACAGGCGCAGCATGCCGGTGGTCGGGGCCGGGCCGGTGCCCACCGTCTCGTCCCACACCGTCTCGACCGGCAGCAGCCGGTAGTCGGGATGGGCGGCCAGGAAGCCCTCGACCTGCGCCTCGTTCTCCTCGCGCAGCAGCGAGCAGGTGGCGTAGATCACCCGGCCGCCATCCGGCTTGGCCAGGCGGGCGGCGCTGTCCAGGATCTCGCGCTGGACGCCCAGCAGCCGCTCCAGATCCATCGGCCGCCAGCGCGCATCCGGGTTGCGGCGCCAGGCGCCGGTGCCGGTGCAGGGCGCATCGACCAGCACGCGGTCGAACTTGCCGCGCTGCTTCTTCACCCAGCGGTCGCGCTCGTTCTCCAAGAGGCGCGGCTCGACATTGTCGATGCCGGCGCGGCGCAGCCGCTCCTTGCCGCGGTCGAGCCGGCCCTTGGACACGTCGCAGGCCACCACCCGGCCCTTGCCCTTCATCCGCGCCGCCAGGGCCAGCGCCTTGCCGCCGGCGCCGGAGCAGAAATCGACCACCTGCTGGCCCGGCCGGGCGTCGACCAGCAGCGCGATCAGCTGCGAACCCTCGTCCTGCACCTCGATCAGGCCGGACTGGAAGGCGGGGTGGCGGCCGAGCTGCGGCCGGCCCTTGACCCGGAGGCCGAGCGGCGACAGCGGCGTCGCCACCACGTCGAGCTTGCCGGCGATGAGCGTCTGCAGCACCTCGTCGCGGGTGCCGCGCAGCTCATTCACCCGCAGGTCGAGCGGTGCCTGGTCGAGCAGCGCGTTGACCTCGACCTCGAAGCGGTCGCCGAACATGGCCTCCAGCGAGGGCGAGGCCCAGTCCGGGATCTCGCTGCGCACCGGCTTCGGCATGTCGGGATGGTCGAGCGGCTGGCCCGCGGTGGCCTTGACCAGCTTGTCCTCCGGCCCGTCCAGCGGGATCGGCGCGTAGGTCTCGCCGGAGAACAGCCGGCCCATATCCTTGACCGCGATGCCCTCGGCCAGGGTGAGCTCGGCGATCACCCGGTTGCGCGGCGTGTCCTCGGCCTCGACCTTGGCCAGCCACCAGCCCAGCCGGGCGTGATGGCGCAGCACGGCGTAGACCCGGGCGGCGACCTCGCTGCGGTCCTTAGAGCCGATGAAGCGGCGGGTGCGGAAATAGGCCGAGACCAGGGCGTCGGCGGGGCGGTTCTCGATGCCGAGGCGTTCGAGAATGTCGATCGTGGCCTGGATGCGGGCGGAGGGGGTCATGGACTCAAGCGTAACAGGAAAACGCGCCTTCTACCGCGCTTCCGCCGTGCTACGCCAGCTTTTGCCAAATACCGCGGGCGAGCTATGCGTCACCGGTATCAGGCCGGGGCGCCGCGCCTCGGCACCCTGGCACCACGCGACGAGATCGCCGGCGTCCAATGTCGGCAGAAAGCAGCGTCACATGTAGACGCCATAGTCGAGACGGACCAAGTGGTCCTCGACCAGTTCGACACCGGCCGGTGTCGACAGGAGATCGATCGGGCGGCGCTGATCGAAGCCGATCGCCGGCGTCTCGAGCCACCTCTCGGCGACCTCCTGAGAGCCGAAGACGTCGGTCGCCTTCGCCAGGATCTCGGCGAACTTCCAGGCCCTGCCGCTCTGCATGATCATCAATCAACTGTCGCAAAAAAGGTGACGCCTGTCGCGATGGTTTTCGAGAGAGGCCCGGCCTAGATTGGTCCACTCCGTGTCACGCGGCCTGCAGCCCGGCCTGCCATTCCTCGCGGACTTCCGCCTCCGGATCGTCGGCCCGTCCCGCCGCCAACCGCTGCAGCCCGTCGGCGCCGAGCAGTCGGCCGAGGGCCCAGACGGCGGCGCCGCGCACCAGGGGCGAGGCGTCGTCCAGCAGCGGCTCGACCGCCGAGACCAGCGCCGGGTCGCCGCTGTTGCCGAGGGCGACCAGCACGTTGCGCAGGAAGCGGTCGCGGCCGATGCGCTTGATCGGCGAGCCGGAGAAGGCGGCGCGGAAGCCGGCATCGTCGAAGCCGAGCAGCGACACCAGCGCCGGGCCGTTCAGATCGGGCCGCGGCGCCAGCGCCGCTTCGCGCCCGGCGGCGGCGAACTTGTTCCAGGGGCACACCGCCAGGCAGTCGTCGCAGCCATAGATGCGGTTGCCCAGCAGCGGCCGCAGCTCGCGCGGGATCGGGCCCTTGTGCTCGATCGTCAGGTAGGAGATGCAGCGCCTTGCATCGAGCCGGTAGGGCGCCGGGAAGGCCGCGGTCGGGCAGATGTCGAGGCAGGCATGGCAGGAGCCGCAGCGGTCGGGCTCCGACACGTCCGGCGGCAGCTCGATCGCCAGGTAGATCTCGCCCAGGAACAACCAGGAGCCCCAGTCGCGCGACACCAGGTTGGTGTGCTTGCCCTGCCAGCCGATGCCGGCCCGCATCGCCAGCGGCTTCTCCATCACCGGCGCGGTGTCGACGAAGACCTTCAGCTCGGTCTTGAAGCTGCGGTGGATCCAGCCGCCCAGCGCCTTCAGCTTCTTCTTGACCACGTCGTGATAGTCGCGGCCCTGGGCATAGACCGAGATCACCCCCCGCTCCCGCTCCCGCAGCAGCGGCAGCGGGTCCTCGGCCGGGCCGTAGTTGAGGCCGAGCGACAGCACGGTCAGGGCGTCGGGCCACAGCGTCTGCGGGTCGGCGCGCCGGTCGGCATTCGCCTCCAGCCAGCCCATGTCGCCGTGCTGGCCCTCATCGAGGAACAGCTCCAGCCGCTCACGCAGCCTGGGGTCGGGCGCGGCGGCGGCGAAGCCGGCGCTGTCGAAGCCGAGGGCGAAGGCCTCGGCCCGGATACGGTCCTTTATGTCGGCCGCGCCGCTCATCCCCGTCCGCGATAGGGCGGCACGCCCTGTTCGGGCAGCCACAGCCCGTCGGGCGCCGGCCCGCTCTGGTAGAACACGTCGATCGGGATGCCGCCGCGCGGATACCAGTAGCCGCCGATGCGCAGCCAGCGCGGCTTCATCGCCTTGATCAGCCGCTCGGCCACATAGACGGTGCAGTCCTCGTGGAAGGCGCCGTGGTTGCGGAACGAGCCGAGGAACAGCTTCAGCGACTTGCTCTCGACGATCTTCGCCGCCGGGGCGTAGTCGATCACCAGATGCGCGAAGTCGGGCTGGCCGGTGATCGGGCACAGCGAGGTGAATTCCGGCGCGGTGAAGCGCACCAGATACAGCTGCTTCGGCCGCGGATTCGGCACCGTCTCCAGCACCGCCGCCTCGGGCGACGGCGGCAGCGCGGTGGCCTGGCCGAGCTGGGTGAGCGCTTCCGTGCCGGTCTTCGCCTTGCGGGCCATGTCGTCTCCTCAGAGGGCCGGAATGTCGCCCAGCGCCTGCTCCGCCTCGAAGGCGGCGGCGAAGGCGTCGAGCGTGCCGGCGGCGATGGCGCCGCGCAGCCCGGCCATCAGGTCCTGATAATAGGTCAGGTTGTGGTGGGTCAGCAGCATCAGCCCCAGCACCTCCTCGCTGCGCACCAGATGGTGCAGATAGGCGCGGCTGTACTGGCGGCAAGCGGGGCAGCGGCAGGATTCATCCAGCGGCCGTTCGTCGTCCTGGTGCCGGGCGTTGCGCAGGTTGACCGTGCCGCGGCGGGTGAAGGCCTGGCCGGTGCGGCCCGAGCGGGTCGGCAGCACGCAGTCGAACATGTCGACGCCGCGCCGCACCGAGCCGACCAGGTCGGAGGGCTTGCCCACCCCCATCAGGTAGCGCGGCCGGTCGTCCGGCAGCGCCGGGGTGGTGACGTCGAGGGCGGCGAACATCCGCTCCTGCCCCTCGCCCACCGCCAGGCCGCCGATGGCGTAGCCCTCGAAGCCGATCGCGGTCAGCGCCGCGGCGGATTCGAGCCGCAGCTCGGGGTACACGCTGCCCTGGACGATGCCGAACTGGCCGTAGCCGGGCCGGGCGACGAAGGCGTCGCGCGAGCGCTGGGCCCAGCCCATCGACAGGCGCATCGAGCTGGCCGCCACCTCCGGCTCCGCCGGGAACGGCGTGCACTCGTCGAAGGCCATGGTGATGGTGGCGTCCAGCAGGTGCTGGATCTCGGTCGACCGCGCCGGGCTCAGACGGTGCTCGCTGCCGTCGAGATGCGAGCGGAAGGTCACGCCGTCCTTGTCCATGCGCCGCAGCTGCGACAGCGACATCACCTGGAAGCCGCCGGAATCGGTCAGGATCGGGCCGGGCCAGTTCATGAAGCGGTGCAGGCCGCCGAGCCGGGCCACCCGCTCCGCCCCCGGGCGCAGCATCAGGTGGTAGGTGTTGCCGAGCACGATCTGCGCGCCGGTGGCCGCCACCTCCTCCGGCCGCATCGCCTTCACCGTCGCGGCGGTGCCGACCGGCATGAAGGTCGGGGTCTGGACCACGCCATGGGCGGTGTGCAGGCGGCCGGTGCGGGCGGCGCCGTCGCGCGCCAGGGTCTCGAAGCGGAACTCAGTCATGGGTGTCCGAACGGTGCAGCAGGCAGGCGTCGCCGTAGGAGTAGAAACGGTAGCCTGCGGAAATGGCATGGGCATAGGCCTGCTTCATCCGCTCCATGCCGGCAAAGGCGCAGACCAGCATGAACAGGGTCGACCGCGGCAGGTGGAAGTTGGTCACCAGCAGGTCGACGGCGCGGAAGCGGTAGCCCGGCGTGATGAAGATGGCGGTCGAACCGTCGAAGGGCCGCACGGTGCCGTCCTCGGCCGCCGCGCTCTCCAAGAGGCGCAGGCTGGTGGTGCCGACCGAGACGATGCGGCCGCCGGCGGCGCGCACGGCATTGATCCGGTCGGCCGCCTCGGCGGTCAGCACGCCGCGCTCGGCATGCATGACATGGCCTTCGACCGTGTCGCTCTTCACCGGCAGGAAGGTGCCGGCGCCGACATGCAGGGTCAGGCGCACCGTCTCGATGCCCCGCGCGGCCAGCGCGTCGAGCAGCGGCGGGGTGAAGTGCAGCCCCGCCGTGGGCGCGGCGACGGCGCCGTCATGCCGGGCGAAGACGGTCTGGTAGTCGTCGCGGTCGCGCTCGTCCGGCCCGTCCGGCCGGTCGATATAGGGCGGCAGCGGGATCTCGCCATGGCGCTGCAGCTGGGCGGCCAGGTCGGAAGGATCGTCGAAGGCGACCTCGACCTCGCCGGCCTCGCCCTTGGCGACGATGGTGGCGGCGAAGTCGTCGGCGAAGCGGACCACGTCGCCGGGCTTCAGCTTCTTCGCCGGGCGGGCGAAGGCGCGCCAGCGCCCGGCCTCGGCCGGCTGGTGCAGCATGATCTCGATCCCGGCCAGGCCGCGCTTGCCGTGCAGCCGGGCGGGGATGACGCGGGTGTCGTTGACCACCAGCAGGTCGCCTTCCCGCAGCCGCCCCGGCAGGTCGCCGATCCGCCGGTCGGTGAGGCCGTCGGCCGCCACCTCCAGCAGCCGGGCGGCGTCACGCGGCTCGGCCGGCCGCTCGGCAATCAGCTGCCGCGGCAGGTCGAAATCGAACTCGTCGACACGCATGGCGAAGGCAGGGTCAGCCGTTCTGCAAGGCCGGCATCGGCATGAACAGGTTCATCAGCGCCCGGAACGGGGCGAGGAACAAGAGGGCGCAGGCCAGCTTCACCGACAGGTCGCCGGCCATCAGGGTCAGGATCGGCAGGCCGGTGCCGGCGAAGGCGATGGTGAAGAAGATCGCGGTGTCGACTACCGAGCCGACGGCCGAGCCGATGAAGGGCGCGCGCCACCAGGCGGCACGGCGCAGCCGGTCGAAGATGTGGATGTCGAGCAGCTGGCCGACCAGGAAGGCGGTGCCGGAGGCCACGGCGATGCGCCAGTCGGCCAGCCACAGCGACAGCAGGACGGCGAGCGCGAAGCCGGCATAGGCGACCTGGCGGGCGCGGCGCGGACCGAAGAAGCGGTTGGTCAGGTCGGTGACCAGGAAGGTGACCGGATAGGTGAAGGCACCCCAGGTCAGCCAGTCGTTGATCGGGAACTGGACCAGATAGTTCGAGGCGACCACGACGGCGATCATCGCGATCAGCGCCAGGCCCATGCCGCGGGTTTCGGTACGCAAGGCGGTTCTTCCAACAAAAAGCGCCCGCGGCGCAGCCCTCGGCGCCCGGGTCCGGTGCGGCTTTTAGCGCAAGACGCCGTGTTTGACCACCGCGCTGCCGTCATGCCCCGGATGTTCAGGGCTGCACCAGCAGAAACAGCGCGGCCCCGGCGCCGAGCAGCAGGAACGGGCTGACCCGCGTGAACAGCAGGGCGAGGCAGGAGATCGCGGCCATGGCCCAGGCCAGCACCCCGCCCTCCGCCGCCTGCAGCAGGGTGAAGGAGGCGGCCAGCACCATGCCGGCGGCGACCGGCGCCAGCCCGGTCTCGACCGCGCGCTGCCACGGCGCGCCGCGATACCGCGCCCACAGCCGGGCCAGGCCGTAGACCAGCAGCGAGGACGGGACGAAGATCGCGGCCGTCGCCACCAGCGCCCCGGCCCAGCCGGCGGCCTGCCAGCCGACCAGCGTGACCAGCAGCGATCCCGGCCCCGGGGTCATGCGCGACAGGCCGAACAGGTCGAGGAAGCGGGCGTCGGTCATCCAGCCATAGACGCCGACCGACTGGCGGTGGATGTCGCCGACGATGCTCTGGCCGCCGCCGACGCTGAGGAAGGACAGCGGCACGAAGACGATCAGCAGCCGCACCAGGACATTGTCCATCAGCCCCTCCGCGGCCGCCAGGCGGCATAGGCGATGCTGAGCGGCGCCAGCACCGCCATCACCGGCAGCAGCGGCAGGCGCAGCACGCCGATCGCCAGGAAGGTGGCGACGATGACCGCGACCGGCACGGCGGAGCGGGCGGCCCGGCGCGCGGCCCGGACGCCCATCTGCAGCGACAGCCCGACCGCGGCGGCCGCCGCTCCGGCCAGGGCCAGATGGACGGACGGGTACTGCGCGACCTCGGCGAAGGCCGCGGCGGCGGCGATGGCGACCAGCATCGCCGGCACGATCATGCCCAGCACCCCGGCCAGCGCCCCCGGCCCGCCGCGCAGCCGGAAGCCGATCCACAGCGACAGGTTGACGACGTTGACCCCGGGGAAAGCCTGCGCCAGGGCGAGGCCGTTGAGGAAGTCGGCCTCGGACACCCAGCGCCGGTTCTGCACGAACTCCCGCAGCATCCAGCCGCTGAGCCCGCCGCCGAAGCTGGTCAGCCCGATCTTGGCGAAGGCCAGGAAGATCTGCCCCAGGCCCGGCGGCCCGGCCGGGGCTGCCATCTCCGCTGCGGTCCCAGCCATGCCGGCCCCCGATTCTCCGCGACGCATCCACTCAAGCGCAGGCGCCGCGCGGCAACAAGGGGCCGGAGACTGTGCGCGTCGGGCCGCGACAACAGGTCCGGTCAGATCGGCTGGCCGACGTCGATGCGGTTGCCGTCCGGATCCTCGAAGACGAAGGCGCGCAGGCCGTAGTCCTGGTCGCGCAGGCCCTTGATGATGCGGAGGCCGTGATCCCGGCAGATCCGATGCAGGGCATCGACGTTCTCGACCATCAGATGCGCCACGTTGAACGGAGCCGCCCTGTGGGCCGGCTGCAGCGTCAGATGCAGTTCCGCGGCGTCCCGCTGCAGGATCATGAAGCCGACCGGATCGCCGTTCTGGAAGGTTTTCCGGAAGCCCATCACCGTCGTGTAGAAGGCTTGCGCCCGGTCCATGTCTCGGACCGGCAGCATGGCGGCAATCCGCCCGAAGCGGATGCCGTGATCGGTGTCGTCACTCATCACGAAGTCTCGGATGGGAGGGGCAGCGCGACGGTTCGGACGGTGCCGAACCGGCCGACTGGCCTCCGGTGCGGTGGGGAGGCGGTGCTCCCTGAGTGCCGACTTGTAGCGTGTGGTCTCGATGCCCGACAAGCTGGATTGTCGCGTACAAACATCAATGCCGTTGCGTATTCCGGCGCCAAGGAGGCTGCAATGCGGATGAGCATCAAGAAGTGGGGCAACAGCGCCGCCGTGCGCATCCCTGCCGCGATCATGAAGGGCGCACGGCTCTCGATCGACCAGCCCGTGGATGTCCGGCTGGAGAGCGGCCGTATCATCATCGAGCCGATCCTGGACGACGGCGTCACCAGCGCCGACCTCGACACCCTCCTGGCCGGCATCACCGACGGGAACCGGCCCGATCCGGTCGATTTCGGCCTGCCCGTCGGCCAGGAAGCCTGGTAGACGGCGAGGCTGGCCCGCCTCCCTTACCCGAAGCTGGCGAACTCCTGCTCGCCGCGATTGAACCGAGCGAGCTTGGCGAAGAAATCCTCGAGGATCCAGCGCGTGTCGATCGAGTGGTACAGCTTGATCGGCCGGTGCGCGCCGCTGTGGATGTAGTGCATCTGCGGGCTGAACTCAGGCGCCGGCACCCATTCCGAGATCCCCCCATTGGGGTTGAGGATCACCGACAGGGCGGGCGTGTCGCCGAGCGAGCGGTGCTCGATCGGGCCGGGATGAACTTTGCGGTTCCACTCCACCAACTGGTCGACCAGGTACTTGCCGATCGGTCCCTTGTCGTAGACCCGCTCGTACAGCTCGGCATAACCGACCGCCATCATGCGGTAGACGGTCATCGGGATCTGCCACAGCTGGACCTTCGAGCGCATCACCACATTGGCGGCGGCGATGTCGTTCGACAGGTTGTACTCCCGGCCGCCGGTCGGCCACGGCCCGCCGCCGATCCAGACCACGACGACGTTGCGCTGGTTCAGCCGCGGCTCCATGAGCAGCGCCGAGGCCATGTCGGTGAGCGGCCCGAGGAAGGCGACGTAGAGCGGGCGCGGATCGTCCTTCATCGCCTCCTCGACGATGAGATGGGCGCCGGCCGAGGGCACCGGCGTCCGCTCGTCCGGCAGCGCCCCTTCGGCGCCGTCGGCGACCCGGACCCGGCCGGACAGGTCCATCAGCTGCAGCAGCCTGATCACCTCGTCATGGCTGTCCTTGAGGCTGGTCGTCGACTTCAGCGAGCCGAAATGCGCCGGGCTGATGCCGTGCAGGTCGAGGCTCGGGGTCAGCAGCGCATGGACGATGGTGTACTGGTCGTCCGCCTCGTTCTTGGCGTCGGTGTTGAGGATGAGGCGGGCCTTCTTTTCCGGGGGCAGCATTTCGGTTCCCTTTCGCTGGCACGCTCACTTCACCGCCCCGGCCATGCCGTGGACGAAGTAGCGCTGGAAGAACAGGTAGAGCAGGAGCAAGGGCGCGATGGTGATCAGCTGGCCGGCCGCGAGCAGGTCGTAGGCAGTCGAGAATTCGGTGCTGAACTGCACCACCCCGAGCGGCAGGGTGCGCTGCGCCTCGGTGCGGATGAAGATCTGGGCCAGGATGAACTCGTTCCAGGTGGCGATGCCGTCGAGGATCAGCAGCGAGACCACGGCTGGCGTGGCGAGCGGCATCACCACCCGCCGGTACACGCCCCACCAGGAGCAGCCGTCGATCCGCGCCGCCTCGATCATCTCGGCCGGGATCGACCGGAAGAAGCCGCGCAGCACCAGGATGCCGAGCGGCAGGCCGAAGCCGAGATAGAGGAAGAACAGACCCGGCAGGCTGTCGATCAGGTCGAGGCGCTGGTACAGCAGGGTCAGCGGCACCAGCGTCATCTGCATCGGCACGATCATGCCGAGCAGGAAGACGGTGAAGACCAGCCCGCCGCCGCGCATCCTCATCTTGGTCAGGGCGAAGGCGGCAAGCGAGCAGATGAAGACCCCGGCCGGGACCTTGAGCACGGTCAGCACCAGCGAGTTCCAGAAATAGGTCTGGATGCCGATCGCCCAGGCCTTGGCGAAGTTGCCGAGCTCCAGCGACTGCGGCAGGGCGAAGGCGCCGTTCTGGGCGAAATCCCCCGCGCTCTTCAGCGCGGTGAACACCAGGATGATCAGCGGCGCGGTCCAGACCATGCCGCCGACGGCGAGCGCGGCGTAGAAGCCGAGCGACCCGAAGCGCAGGCGGAAGGGCCGGACCGCCGCGCCGGCGAGGGAAACGGCCGCGTCCGTCATCGGCTGCGCACCATGTGGCGGGTGTAGGGAACGGCGAAGACCAGGGTCAGCAGGAACAGGATGACGGCGATGGCGGTGCCGAGCCCGACCTCGTTGTGGTTGTAGGTCAGGAAATACATCCAGCTGCCCAGCACCTGGGTCCGGTTGGCCGGGCCGCCATAGGTCATGACGTAGATGATGTCGTAGACCTTGAGCGAGTTTATCGCCGTGATCGCGACCACGACCATGGTGGTCTCGCGCAAGAGCGGGAAGGTGACGTACCAGAAGCGCTGGAACCGGCCGGCGCCGTCGATCCGGGCGGCGTCCAGCACCTCCCGGGAGATGGTCTGCAGCCCGGCCAGGAACAGCAGCATCGGCAGGCCGGCATTGTGCCAGGCGGCCGCCACGAAGACGGAATAGAGCGAGATTCTCGGGTCGGACAGCCAGTTGCGCTCCAGGCCCGACAGGCCCAGCACCTCCAGCAACTGGTTCACCAGGCCGAGGCTGGGGTGATACATCCAGCTCCAGATCAGCCCGACGATGCTCATCGACAGGATCGCCGGGAAGTAGAAGACGCTGCGGAAGAAGGCGCTGCCGCGGAACCGGCCCTCGAGCGCCAGCGCCAGGGCCAGGCCGATGCCGGTCGGGACGACCAGCGACAGCAGGCTCCAGATCACGTTGTTCCTGAGCGCGATCCAGAACACCCGGTTGCGGGTGAACAGCTCGACATAGTTGCCGAGCCCGACCCAGAGCCGGTCCGGCGACACGCCGTCCCAGCGGAACAGGCTGAGCCAGCTCGAATAGGTCATCGGATAGACCAGCACGATGGCGAAGATCAGCGCCGCCGGGGCCAGGAACAGCCAGGGCGCCAGCACCTCGTCCTTGAACTTGCGCGGCAGCCGCCGTCTCGTCTGCAGGCTGGCGTCGGCCATGCCGCGGACCTCCGTTCTTCAGTTGCTGGCGCGGCTCTTGCTGCGCTCGATCGCCTCCTGCACCTGGGCCGCCGCCTCCTCCGGCGACATCAGGTCGAGCAGCACGGAGTCCTGCGCCTCGAAATAGGCGGCGACGACGTCCTGCGGCAGGCCCTGGTCGGTCAGCCGGTAGAAGCCGATCTCGCCCTGGGTCCATGTCGACCATTGCCGCTGGATCGGCAGGTCCTCGGCCGGCAGGATGCCCTTGGTCGCGCTGGGGAAGCCGACCGCCTGCGCCGTGACCGGCGCGATCTCCGGCCGCACGACGTAGCTGGCGAACAGCAGGGCGGCCTTGCGCACGTCGTCGGAGGCCTTGGCGTTGACCTGGATCTGCGACGGCGATCCCGGCACCCGCTTCGGCGTCCGGTCGGTCGGCAGCGGGAAGGTGCCGTACTCCGCCGGCGACTTGCCCTCGCGCAGGATACGGGCGGTCTCCAGGCTCGGCGTGTCGAACACCATCGCGGCCTGGTCGTTGTAGAGCAGCGGCATGTTGGTGGCGGGGTCGACGGTCAGGAACCCATCCGGGAAATAGCCCTTGTCGGCCCATTCCTTCAGCTTGGCGAAGGACTGGAGAACCGGCTCGGATTCCCAGGACTCGGTCATGTCGAGCAGCGAGTCATGCCCCTCCGGCCCGGCATAGTGCTCCAGGAAGAAGTCGAAGAACCGCATCGTCATCCAGCTGAACTTGCCGCCGATCGAGAACGGCGTGACGCCGTTCGCCTTCAGCGTCTCCGCCACCTTCTCGAGATCGGCGAAGCTCTGCGGCGGCTGCAGCCCGTACTTCTCGAACAGCGCCTTCTTGTAGACGAAGCCGAAGGGCCCGATCTTGTTCGGGATGCCATAGAGGTCGGCGCCGTCGCGGGTGATGGCGAGCGCCGCCGGCGTCACATTGGCCTCGACCCCGAGCGCCGTCAGCAGCTCCGGCGTCAGCTTCAGCGCGTGGCCGGCCCGGTTGTAGGGCGAGGCCAGCGACCCGCCCCAGTTCCACCAGGCATCCGGCAGCTTGCCCGACGACGCGCCCACCCGCAGCGCCTGCTTCAGCTCGTCCGTGCCGAACTTGGTGAAATGCACGGTGACGGTCGGGTAGTCGGCCTGGAAGCGCTCGATCACGACCGGCCAGTTGTGCGAAGCGAGGCCGAAGAACTCGATCGTGACCGGCCTGGCCGGCCCCTCCTGGCTCCAGGCGGGACCGGCGGCGAATGCCGCTGTCAGCATCGCTGCGCCCGCGACCATGGATCGACGCGTCAGAGCCTGCATGTCGCCCTCCCCGGCGATGAAGACGTTTGCTGTCGTCGTCTTATGTCCGGCGGTTCGGCCGCCTGTTGGTTTCCGGCATTATGGTGTGCTGGTATGATGAGTCAACCAGCAAAGTCGAACAGCCATCGCGCACAAATGGAAGGCCCCGCGGGCTTTCGCCGGCGGGGCCTGAAAAAGATGTTTGCCGTGAAGCGCGAGACTATGCCGCCGCCTCAGAACTCCTCGACGCTGAGCACGCCGGGCACCGACTTCAACGCCGCCTTGGCCCGGCCGCCGACGGCGTAGCCGCCGGGCAGCTCGATCTCGACCTCCTCGGTCGGCGACAGCAGCAGCTGCAGGTTGACCTTGCAGCGCCCCTGCCCTTCGCGGTCGAGCAGCCCGTGCAGCGGCTGGATCGCGTGCACCCCGTCGACATAGACGACGAAGCGGGCGGCGCTCTTCGCCAGGGCCTGGTCGATCGGCTCGACCGACAGCGCGGTCAGCCGCAGCTCCTCGCCGCGGCTCTGGATCTCCACCGCCATGGCCAGGGCGGCGCCGACCTCGAGCAGCTGCCGGGCCGTCGCCAGGGTCTCGGCGAAGAAGGTGACCTCGAACACGCCGCTGGCGTCGGAGAAGGTGCCGAAGCACATGCGGTTGCCGGTCTTGGTCGTCATCTCGCGCTTCGCCATCAGGATGCCGGCGAGGCGGAGCTGGGTGTGGCCCATCCGCATCTTCTGGCCGATCTCGGCCGAGCGCACCGAGCCGAGGCGCTTGGTGTTATAGGTGTCGAGCGGATGGGCGGAGAGGTAGAAGCCGACGGCGTCGAATTCCTGCCGCAGCCGCTCCATCGAATCCCAGTCCGGGATGGTCGGCAGCGGCGGCGCGCTCAAGCCCCCGCCGGCCGGGCCGCCGAACAGGCCGATCTGGCCGCTGTCGCGCTCCGCCGCCACGGTGTGGGCGTAGCGCAGCAGCGTCTCGAAGGAGGCGACGACGCGGGCGCGGTTGCCGTCGATCGAATCGAAGGCACCGGCCCGGGCCAGGTTCTCCAGCTGGCGCTTGTTCAGGAGCTTGAGGTCGAGCCGTCGGGCCAGGTCGAACAGGTCTTTAAACGGGCCGCCGCGATCGCGCTCGATCACCAGGCTGCGCATCGCCTCCGGCCCCACGCCCTTGATAGCGCCGAGGGCGTAGCGGATCGCCTTGTTGCCGTCGGGCAGCGTCTCGACCGCGAAGACGGCTTCCGACTTGTTGATGTCGGGGATCAGCAGCTTGATCTTGAGGCGCGTCAGCTCCTGCCGGAAGACGTTCAGCTTGTCGGTGTTGCCGAGATCGAGCGTCATCGACGCCGCCAGGAACTCGACCGGGTGGTTCGCCTTCAGATAGGCGGTCTGGTAGGCGACGATGGCGTAGGCGGCGGCGTGCGACTTGTTGAAGCCGTAGCCGGCGAACTTCTCGACCTGGTCGAAGATGGTGGAGGCCTGGCCGGCCGGCACGCCGCGGGCGACCGCGCCCTCGACGAAGGTGGCCTTCTGGGCGTCCATCTCGGCCTTGATCTTCTTGCCCATGGCGCGGCGCAGCAGGTCGGCGCCGCCGAGCGAATAGCCCGCCAGGGTCTGTGCCACCTGCATCACCTGCTCCTGATAGACCATGATGCCGTAGGTCTCTTCCAGGATCGGCTGCAGCGACGGGTGCAGATAGTCCGGCGCCTTGGTGCCGTTCTTGACCTCGATGAAGGTCGGGATGTTGTCCATCGGGCCGGGACGGTACAGCGCCACCAGCGCGATGATGTCGCCGATGCGGTTCGGCTTCATCCGCCGCAGCACGTCGCGCATGCCCGAGCTTTCCAGCTGGAACACGCCGGTCGCCTCCGCCCGGCCGAGCATGGTGTAGGTCGGACCGTCGTCGAGCGGGATATGCGCCAGGTCGATGTCGACGCCGCTGGCCTTGATCAGGTTCTCGGCGGTGCGCAGCACCGTCAGCGTCTTCAGGCCGAGGAAGTCGAACTTCACCAGCCCCGCCTGCTCGACATATTTCATGTTGAACTGGGTGGCCGGGATCGGCGAGCGCGGGTCTCGGTACAGCGCCACCAGCTCGTGCAGCGGCCGGTCGCCGATGACCACGCCGGCGGCATGGGTCGAGGCGTGGCGGTACAGCCCCTCCAGCTTCATCGCCAGGTCGATCAGGTGGCGCACCGCCGGGTCGTTGTCGCGCTCCTGCTGCAGCGCCGGCTCGCCCTCGATCGCCTGGACCAGGGTCACCGGGTTGGCCGGGTTGTTCGGCACCAGCTTGCAGATGCGGTCGACCTGGCCGTAGGGCATCTGCAGCACGCGGCCGACGTCACGCAGCACGGCGCGGGCCTGCAGCTTTCCGAAGGTGATGATCTGCGCGACACGGTCATGGCCGTATTTGTCGCGGACATAGGTGATCACCTCGTCGCGCCGGTCCTGGCAGAAATCGATGTCGAAGTCCGGCATCGACACGCGCTCGGGGTTCAGGAAGCGCTCGAACAGCAGGCCGAAGCGCAGCGGGTCGAGATCGGTGATGGTCAGCACCCAGGCGACGACCGAGCCGGCGCCGGAGCCGCGGCCCGGCCCGACCGGGATGTCGTGCGCCTTGGACCATTTGATGAAGTCCGAGACGATCAGGAAGTAGCCCGGGAACCCCATCTTCTCGATGACGTCGAGCTCGTAGTCGAGCCGGGCGGTGTACTTCTCCCGCACCGCCTCGCGCTCCTCCGCCGTCATCTCCGGCGTGTAGACATGCGCCTCCAGCCGGGCCTTCAGCCCCTCATGCGCCTGGGCCCGCAGCTCCTCCGCCTCGGTCCGGCCGGCCTCGCTCGGGAAGGTCGGCAGGATCGGGTTCCGCTTCTTCGGCATCACCGCGCAGCGCCGGGCGATCACCAGAGTGTTGTCGACCGCCTCCGGCAGGTCGGCGAAGAGCTGGCGCATCTCCTCGGCCGAGCGGAAGCGGTGGTCGCGCGTCACCCGCCGGCGGTTGGCCTCGACCACATAGGTGCCGTCGGCGATGCACAGCAGCGCGTCATGCGCCTCGTACATGTCCTCGCCGGCGAAGAAGCAGTCATTGGTGGCGACGAGGGGCACGTCCTCCTGATAGGCGAGGTCGATCAGCCCGGCCTCGATCCGGTCCTCCTCCTCCATGCCGTGCCGCATCAGCTCGACATAGAGCCGGCCGGGGAACAGCGTCTTCAGATAGCGCAGCGTAGCCAGCGCCCGCTCCGGGTGCTCGGCCAGCAGCAGGCGGCCGACCGGGCCCTTCGGCCCGCCGGTCAGGGCGATGACGCCCTCGGTGTGGCCCTCCAGCGCCTCCAGTGCGAGTTGCGGCGCCAGCCCCTGCTCGGTCTCCAGATAGGCGCGGCTGGTTAGCGCCATCAGGTTCTCGTAGCCGGCCTCGTTCTGGGCCAGCAGCACCAGGCAGTCCGGGTCGGCGATGGCCGGGCCGCCGACGCGGGCGCCCGATTCCGTCTCCGCCCGGGTGATGCTGAGGATGGTGCCGATGATCGGCTGGATGCCGTAATCCTTGGCGGCGAAGGCGAACTCCAGCGCGCCGAACAGGTTGCCGGTGTCGGTGACCGCGACGGCGGGCATCTGCAGCTTCTTGCAGATCCCGACCAGCTCCTTGATCTTGATCGCCCCTTCCGAGAGGGAATAGGCGCTGTGCACGCGCAGATGGACGAAATCGGCGTGTGGCATGCGGCGGCTCTCCGCGGCGACGGAACGGGGATGGCCCGACAGAATCGGGCGATGGGTTATTGATAGGCCATCTTGAACAGCAACCGAACCTAAAAACTGTCATGCCCGGGCTTGACCCGGGCATCCAGAGACTGTCGAGACCTTCTGGATTGCCGGGTCAAGCCCGGCAATGACAATAAATAAATCGTCTCACTCGGCGCGATATTCTTAGCTCTGCTCTAACTCAGCCATCGTGCCAGCCGCTGCATGGCCGCGTGCTGCGTTAGTATCCGCCCTTCCTCAACCGCCTGCTCGCCGCGAGCGATCCCCTGGAGCTGCGAAACCAGGATCGGTTCGCGGTTCCGATCCAACTCAGCAAGGTGGTCCACGGCCTTGTGCCCGAGAGATGTCGTTGGTCCGGTTCGCATGCCATGACTTTAGGGAATCGCCTCGTCCCTCGGCAAGGCGCTCACTCGTACCGCAGAGCCTCGACCGGGTCGAGCCGGGCGGCCCGCCAGGCGGGGTAGATCGAGGCCAGCAGCGACAGGGCCAGTGCCATGCCGCAGACCAGCACGACCTCGCCGGCGTCGATCTCGGTCGGGATCCGGGTCAGGGAGTATTGCCTGGGGTCGAAGATCGGCGTGCCGGTCAGCTGCTGCAGCCATTGCCGCAGCGTCTCGAGGCTGTCGGCCAGGGCGATGCCGAGGCCGAGCCCGGCCAGGGTGCCGACCACGCCGATGGTGGCGCCGGTCAGGAAGAAGATGCGCAGGATGGCGCCGCGCGAGGCGCCCATGGTGCGCAGGATGGCGATGTCGCCACCCTTCTCCTTCACCAGCATGATCAAGCTGGAGATGATGTTGAAGGCGGCCACCAGCACGATCAGCGACAGGATCACGAAGATCACGTTGCGCTGCCCGGCGACGATGTCGAGATAGCTGGACAGGACCTGCCTCCAGTCGAAGAAGCGGACGCCGGAGCCGGCGGCCTGCTGCAGGGGCGTGGCGATCTCGCCGATCCGCTCCGGATCGCGGACATTCACGTCGAGCCGGGTGACGCCCTTGAGTCCGAGCAGCGATTGTGCCGCCGGCAGCGGCAGCACGGCGACGCCGCTGTCGAACTGGTAGAGCCCGGCGTCGAAGATCGCGACCACGGTGAAGGCGCGCGCGGTGGGGCCGGCGGACTGCTCCCCCTGCCCTGCGGCACCCGGCGCCAGCAGCGTCAGCTTGCCGCCGAGGGAGAGGCCGAGCTTCTCGGCCAGGCCGCGGCCGACCGCCACCGCGTCGCCGCCGGCGAAGGCCCCGGGCGCCTGCAGCTGCAGGTCCTGGGCGATCAGCGGCCGGGCCAAAAAATCCTCCGGGCTTTCGCCGCGGATCTGCACCCCGGCCGAGGCCTTGCCGACGCTGGCCAGCGCCTGGCCTTCGACCACCGGCACCACCTTGGTGACGCCCTCGACCCCGCGCAGCCGCCCGGCCCGCGCCTCGTAGTCGGCCATGTCGCGGCCGCCCAGGGGGACGACGCTGACATGGGCGTTGAAGCCGAGGAACCGGGCCAGCAGCTCGGTCTGGAAGCCGTTCATCACCGCAGTGACCGTGATCAGCGTGGCCACGCCGATGACGATGCCCAGCAGCGAGAAGCCGGCGATCAGCGAGACGAAGCCCTGGCCGCGGCGGGCGCGCAGGTAGCGGAGGGCGACGGTGCGTTCGAAGGCGTTGAACATGGCCTACCGGCCCACCAGCACGCCGTCGCGCATCTCCACCACCCGGTCCATGCGCGCGGCCAGTTCCAGGTTGTGGGTCGCGATCAGGGCGCCGACGCCGGCCGAGCGCACCGCCTCGACCAGCATCTCGAACACGGCGTCCGAGGTCGTGTGGTCGAGATTGCCGGTCGGCTCGTCGGCGATCAGCACCTTCGGCGCGTTGGCCAATGCCCGGGCGATGGCGACGCGTTGCTGCTCGCCGCCCGACAGCTGGGCCGGGCGATGCTCCAGCCGGCCGGCGAGGCCGACCCGGGCCAGCAAATCGCGACCCCGCTGGCGGGCCTCGGTGCGGGACCGCCCGGCAATCATCTGCGGCAGCACCACGTTCTCGATGGCGCTGAACTCCGGCAGCAGATGGTGGAACTGGTAGACGAAGCCGATGGCCGAGCGGCGCAGCGCCGTGCGCGGCCCGTCGCCCAGCCCGTCGCAGCGCTGGCCGGCGATGGTGATGGTGCCGGCATCCGGCTGCTCCAAGAGGCCGGCAATGTGCAGCAGGGTCGACTTGCCGGCGCCGCTGGGCCCGACCAGGGCGACGATCTCGCCCCCGGCCAGCGACAGCTCGGCGCCGCGCAGCACGTCGAGCCGGGTCTCGCCCTGATGAAAGCTGCGGCGGATCCCTTCGAGGCGCAGCACCTCGGCGGCAGAAGACGGCATGGCGTCACTCATAGCGTAGGGCCTCCACCGGATCGAGCCGGGCGGCCCGCCAGGCCGGGAAGATCGAGGCCAGGAAGGTCAGGCCGATGGCGAGGAGGCAGACGGCGACCACCTGGCCCGGATCGACCAGCGCCGGCAGCGAGGCCAGGAAGCTGAACTCGGCGGCGAAGGTGCCGGGGCCGAGCACGCCCTGCAGCCATGTGCGGATGGCGTCGACATTGGCGGCGAGCCCGAGCCCGAGCGCCAGCCCGGCCAGGGTGCCGACCACGCCGATGGTGGCGCCGGTCAGGAAGAAGATGCGCAGGATGGCGCCGCGCGAGGCGCCCATGGTGCGCAGGATGGCGATGTCGCCGCCCTTGTCCTTCACCAGCATCACCAGGCTGGAGACGATGTTGAAGGCCGCCACCAGGATGATCAGGGTCAGGATGACGAACATGGCGCTGCGCTCGACCTGCAGCGCCGTGAAGATGGTGGCGTTGGCGTCGCGCCAGTCGGACACCTCGAGGTCGGGCCCGACCGCCTCGGCCACCCGCGCCCGCACCGCGTCGAGCCGCTCCGGATCGCTGGTGAAGATGTCGAGCCCGCCGGCCTGGTCCTTCATCTGGAACAGCTGCTGGGCCGCCTCGAGCGGCATGTAGACGGTCGCGGCATCGGGCTCCTGCAGCCCGGTGGTGAAGATCGCCGCCACGGTGTAGGTCTTGGCCCGCGGCACCGAGCCGAAGGCGGTGCGGTTGAAATGCGGCGTGACCAGCGTCAGCTCGTCGCCCAGCCGGACGCCGAACTGGGCCGCCAGGCCGCTGCCGATGGCGATCCCGTCGGTGCCGGAGAAATCCTCCGGCCTGTCGATCAGGATCGACCGGGCGATCGCCGGACGGCCGAGGAAATCCGCCGGCTCGACACCCTCCACCGCCGCCGGCGCGCCCTGGAAGGCGGTGAAATCGGAGTCCCGGCTGACCAGCGCCTGGTCCTCGATCACCGGCGACACCCGCACCACGCCGGGGATCTGCCGCAGCCTGTCGGCCAGCGGGCCGTAATCCGGCACCCCGGCCCCGGCCGCGGCGCTGACCTTGAGATGGGCGTCGAGGCCGAGCACGCGCTGCACCAGCTGGGCGCGGAAGCCGTTCATCACCGACATGACGATGATCAGCGTCGCCACGCCCAAGAGGATACCGGCGAAGGAGAAGCCGGCGATGACGGAGATGAAGCCTTCCTTCCTGCGGGCCCGCAGGTAGCGGAAGGCGACTTTCCGTTCGAAGGCGTTGAACATGGGGTGGAGGGTCAGGTTGCCGGGCCGAGGAGGACAACGCCCCCCTGGCTGTCATGCCCGGGCTTGACCCGGGCATCCAGAAGCTGTCGACACCCTCTGGATTGCCGGGTCAAGCCCGGCAATGACAGTTTGTGACTTGTCATCGAGACCGATCCCTCCGGGCCAGCCAAGCGGGCTCAGCCCTTGATCCGCGCCACCACCGCGTCGAGCGGCAGCTCGATCTTCTCGCCGGTGGCCCGGCGCTTGATCTCGGCCATGCCGTTGGCGGCGCCGCGCGGGCCGATCACCACCTGCCAGGGCAGGCCGATCAGGTCCATCTCGGCGAATTTCGCCCCTGCCCGCTCGTCGCGGTCGTCGTAGAGCGGGTCGAGGCCGGCGGCCTGGAAGCGCTGGTACAGGTCCTGGGACGCCGCGTCGCAGGCGGCGTCGCCCGGCTTCAGGTTGATCAGCCCGACATCGAAAGGCGCCACCGCGTCCGGCCAGATGATCCCGGCCTCGTCGTGGCTGGCCTCGATGATGGCGCCGACCAGGCGCGACACACCGATGCCGTAGCTGCCGCCTTCGACCGGCCGCTGGGTGCCGTCCGGACCCGTCACGAACGCGTTCATCGGCGTCGAATACTTGGTGCCGAAATAGAAGATGTGGCCGACCTCGATGCCGCGCCGGGTCGCGAGCTCGGTTTCGGGGATCGGGCACTTGGCCGGATCGTGCATCTCGTCCGCCGCGGCATAGAGGCCGGTGACGCGCTCGACGAAGGCGGCCAGGTCGTCCTCGGGGCCCAGCTCCCGCGCCTCGGTGTCGAGCTCCAGCACCCGCGGATCGACATAGACCTGGCTCTCGCCGGTCTCCGCCAGGATCTGGAACTCGTGGCTCAGGTCGCCGCCGATCGGGCCGGTGTCGGCCTTGACCGGCACCGCCTTCAGCCCCATCCGGGCAAAGGTGCTGAGATAGCAGACGAAGAACTTGTTGTACGACTTCCGCGCGGATTCGTAGTCGATGTCGAAGCTGTAGGCGTCCTTCATCAGGAACTCGCGGCCGCGCATCACGCCGAAGCGGGGGCGCACCTCGTCCCGGAACTTCCACTGGATGTGGTACAGCAGCTGCGGCAATTGCTTGTAGCTCTTCACCGAGGCGCGGAAGATGTCGGTGACCACCTCCTCGTTGGTGGGCCCGTACAGCATGTCGCGGTCGCCGCGGTCGCGGATGCGCAGCATCTCCTTGCCGTAGTCGTCGTAGCGACCACTCTCGCGCCACAGATCGGCCGGCTGGATCGTCGGCATCAGGATCTCCTGGCAGCCGAAGCGGTCCTGCTCCTCGCGCACGATCTGCTCGATCTTCTTCAGCACCCGAAAGCCCAGCGGCAGCCACGAATAGATGCCGGCCGCCTGCTGGCGGATCATGCCGGCGCGCAGCATCAGCCGATGCGACACGATCTGCGCCTCGCTGGGATTCTCCTTCAGGGTGGGCAGGAAGAACTGGGACAGGCGCATCGAGCGGGCCTTCGTCTGGAACCGTTGGGAAACACAGGGCCGCGACTTTAGGGAAGGACCGGCAGCCTGTCCATGCGGGGTTCCGCGTGCCGGCGAATCTCCCGATGCTCGCCACGATGATCATGCCCCGAGGAGCGGTGCAGGAGGCCGCCAGCGGGGCGGCGGCCGGTCATCGGGCTCCAGCCCGACTCACATCATCCTCCTGCGGCGACGCTGCCCGCTCCGGATCATCCGCGTCCGATCCACCCCCCTCTGGCTGCGGTGGCGTGGACGCCGCGTTCGATATCCGGTCCCCCTCGATCGCCCGGGGCACCGTCTGGGTGTAGACAAGCACGGTGAACAAGGCGCTCTCCGCATCCGTCTGCAGAGTGGCTGCGCGTTGCGCGATGAGATTGGGCAGGTCCGCTGTCGGGATGGGTGCTTCCGCCGCGACCACCTCACCGTAAAAGGCGTCCAGGGCAGCTTCCACCCGATGGTGCCCTTCGCTGTTTTCGCTCAAGGTCTCGCTCGGCTTCTTCTTCTTCGGCGTGCCGAACTGCATTTCGTACAGATGGCACAGAGCCTGACAAAAGATACTTGAAATCACCGTATTGGTGAAGATGCGGAGCGCTTCGTTCGGGATCGCATCTTTCCCGGCCGGACCCAACCGCATTCCTCCGTTGAGCGCCAGATATGTATTGAACACCAAGACGAATGCAAAGAACTTATTGATATCGTTTGCAATCACAAATCCTTCCTTCAGCAGCTCCTTTGGGTTTTTCGTTTGCCACTTGGCTTGATATTCGAGCGGGCCGATCGTCCCGAATTCGTTGCCGGCGATCAGCTTCACGAGCGGCGGAGTCAGCAGGCCGTAACCGACCAGTGGACTGCACCCCTGACATGAGACACGATAAATAGAGACAGGTCAGTTTGGTGATGCCATTGCAGCAGGGGCGCGCCCCTGCTGCAATGGCGGCA
>NZ_JBHYMS010000031.1:0-77613 GCF_042743185.1 Inquilinus sp. NPDC058860
GGGCGGCGAGACCAACTTCCACGCCTCCTACAACGGCAACATCCTGGTCAACGCCATGACCGTGGGCGTGGCCGGCACCGACAAGATCTTCTATTCGGCCGCCGGCGGCATCGGCAACCCGGTGGTCTATGTCGGCTCCAAGACCGGCCGCGACGGCATCCACGGCGCCACCATGGCGTCGGCCGAATTCGACGAGGCGTCGGAGGAGAAGCGCCCGACCGTGCAGGTCGGCGACCCCTTCACCGAGAAGCTGCTGATCGAGGCCTGCCTGGAGCTGATGGCCACCGACGCCATCGTCGCCATCCAGGACATGGGCGCGGCCGGCCTGACCTCGTCCTCGGTCGAGATGGCCAGCAAGGGCGGCTGCGGCATCGAGCTGGACCTCGACCACGTGCCGCAGCGCGAGACCGGCATGGTCCCCTACGAGATCATGCTGTCCGAGAGCCAGGAGCGGATGCTGATGGTGCTGAAGCCCGGCCGCGAGGCCGAGGCCGAAGCGATCTTCCGCAAATGGGAGCTGGACTTCGCCGTGATCGGCCGGGTCACCGACACCGGCCGCATGGTGCTGAAGATGCACGGCATGGTCTGGGCCGACATGCCGGTGGCGGAGCTGGTCGACGCCTCGCCGAACTACGCCCGGCCGTGGGAGCCGACGCCGAAGCAGCCGGAGATCGCGGCCGCGTCCCTGCCCCTGCCGGAAACGCCGGAGGCGGTGCTGGCCCGCCTGCTGGCCTGCCCCGACCTCGCCTCCAAGCGCTGGATCTGGGAGCAGTATGACAGCCAGGTCGGCGCCGACACCGTGGCCCTGTCCGGCCAGGCCGATGCCGCGCTGGTGCGGGTGCACGGCACCGGCAAGATCCTGGCGATCACCACCGACTGCACGCCGCGCTACTGCCTGGCCGACCCCGAGGCCGGCGGCGCCCAGGCCGTCGCCGAGGCGTGGCGGAACCTCACGGCCACCGGCGCCCTGCCGCTCGCGATCACCGACAACATGAACTTCGGCAACCCCGAGAAGCCGCGGATCATGGGCCAGTTCGTCGGCTGCATCCAGGGCATGAAGGCGGCCTGCCTGGCCCTTGATTTCCCTGTCGTTTCCGGCAACGTCTCGCTCTACAACGAAACCTCCGGCGAAGGCATCATGCCGACCCCGGCGATCGGCGGCGTCGGCCTCATCGCGGATGGCGGGCGCCATGTCCGGCTCGGCTTCAAGGCCGCCGGCGAAACCATTGTCCTGATTGGCGAAACCAAAGGGCATCTCGGCGCTTCGCTGTATGCCCGCGAGATCCATGGCCGCGAGGACGGCGCGCCGCCGCCGGTCGATCTGGCCGCCGAGCGCCGCAACGGCGATCTGGTGCGGGCGCTGATTCAGGACGGGACGGCCACCGCCTGCCACGACCTCTCCGATGGCGGCCTCTATGTCGCCCTGGCGGAGATGGCGATGGCCGGGCGGATCGGCGCCGCGGTAGATCTTCCGGCCGAGGCCGGGCTGCTGTTCGGCGAGGACCAGGGCCGCTACCTGGTCACCACGGCCGATGGCGAGGCGCTGCTGGCGCGGGCCCGCGCGGCGGGCGTCCCCGCCCAAATCATCGGCCGTACCGGCGGCGACGTGTTGAAGCGCAAGGACGGCAGTGCCATATCCGTGGCTGAGCTGCGCCGCGTCAACGAGGCGTGGCTGCCCGGATACATGACCGATATCGTCCAGGCTGGAGAGGCATAGAGATGGCGATGGACCCGGCGGAGATCGTCCGCCTGATCAAGGATGGCCTGCCCGGCGCCGAGGTGCGGATCGAGGATCTGCGCGGCGACGGCGATCACTACGCCGCCTACGTCACCAGCTCCGCCTTCACCGGCAAGAGCCGCGTGCAGCAGCATCAGATGGTCTATCAGGCGCTGGGCGGCCGGATGGGCAACGAGCTGCACGCGCTGATGCTGCACACCACCGCCGCCGAAGCCTGACCCTTTCCCCGGAGCGAGTTTCCCATGGACAATCCCGTCTTCGAGCGCATCCGCAGCGACATCGCCGGCACCGACGTCGTCGTCTACATGAAGGGCACCCCGGTGTTCCCACAGTGCGGCTTCTCGGCCGCGGTGGTGCAGGTGCTGACCCATCTCGGCGTGCCGTTCAAAGGCATCGACATCCTGACCGACCCCGGCCTGCGCCAGGGCATCAAGGAATTCTCGAACTGGCCGACCATCCCGCAGGTCTACGTCAAGGGCGAGTTCGTCGGCGGCTGCGACATCGTCCGCGAGATGTACCAGACCGGCGAGTTGCAGGAGCTGCTGGAGAGCAAGGGCGTCGCCGTCGCCGCCCAGGGCTGAGCCCGCTCCGGACGATCTGGACCAGACAGAATGCCCGCCCCTCTCCGGGGCGGGCATTGTCATTTGACCCGGAGCGTCAGAGCACGAAATCCGCCGACGCCAGGGCGATATTGCCGGTCAGAGTGATGTGGAAGTCGGTGACCTTGTCGCCGTTGACGTCGCCGCCGATGGTGGTCACACCACCGACCGTCACATAGCGCAGCTGGCCGGCCACACCGGTGTAGGCGCCGGTGCCGATGAAGCTGAAGGCCTGGTTGCCGGCTGCTGCAGTGCTGGCATCGATCGCCGACAGATCGATGCGGTCGCCCTGGGCATGGCTGAAATCGGTGATCCGGTCGGCCCCCGCGCCCACGGGGCTGTGGGCGATGCTGCCGTAGACGAAGCGATCGGCCCCAGCGCCGCCGGAGAGCCTGTCCTTGCCGCCGAGCCCATTGAGCACGTCGTTGCCACCGCTCCCACTCAAGGCGTTGGCGCCGCTGTCTCCGACCAGGATGTCGTTGCCCTGGCTGCCGGCGAGATTCTCGATGCCGGTCAGGGTGTCTCCCGTGGCATCCCCGCCGCTGCTGGTGCCGGCGGCGAGACTGACCGACACGCCGACCGAGCTGGTGAAGTAGCTGGCGGTGTCGATGCCGTCGCCGCCATTCAGGTAGTCCGCCCCCGCTTCGCCCCGAAGAATGTCGCTGTCGGCGCCGCCATAGAGATAATCGTTGCCGGCCGCCCCGCTGATGGTGTCGTTGCCGGCATCGCCGTAGAGGCTCTCGACGTCGGCCGACCCGACCAAGGTGTCGTTGCCGTCTCCGCCGGAGCCGTAGTCGCTGCCGCCCCCACCGGTTTCGATCCGGTCGTCGCCGGCGCCGCCATACATGTAGTCCCGGCCGGTCCCGCCGCGGAGGATGTCGTTGCCGTCGTTCCCCGACAGGCTGTCGTCGCCATCGCCGCCCGCCAGCGTGTCGGTCCCGGCACCGCCGTTGAGGCTGTCGTTGCCTGCCGCCCCGTTCAGGACATCGGTGCCGTCGCCGCCGTAGATCGCGTCGATGCCGCCGGCCCCGGTGATGGTGTCGTTGCCGGACCCGGCATAGTAGGTCATCGTCTCTATGTTGATCGCCCGGCTGCCGTCGCTGCCGGCGGCGCCGTTCAGGGTGAAGCTGACCCCGGCGGCGGTGCTGCTGCGGTCGACATAGAGCGTGTCGGTGCCGGCGCCGCCATCGACGATGTCGACCCCGACGCCGGTGGCGATGTAGTCGTCGCCGTCGCCGCCGCTGAGATTGTCGTTGTCGGCGCCGCCATAGAGCGAATCGTTCCCGGCCGCGCCGGTGATGGTGTCGTTGCCGGCATCGCCGTACAGGCTGTCGGCATCAGCCGATCCGACCAAGGTGTCCTTGCCGTCGCCGCCGGAGCCGTAGTCGCTGCCGCCACCGCCGGTCTCGATCCGGTCGTCGCCGGCACCGCCATACATGTAGTCCCGGCCGGCACCGCCGCGGAGGATGTCGTTGCCGTCATTCCCCGACAGGCTGTCGTCGCCGACGCCGCCCCCGAGCGTGTCGTTGGCGGCGCCGCCGTTGAGGTTGTCGTTGCCCGCCGCCCCGTTCAGGACATCGGCGCCGTCGCCGCCATAGATCGCGTCGGTGCCGCCCGCCCCGTTGATGGTGTCGTTGCCGGACCCGGCATAGTAGGTCATCGTCTCCATGTTGATCGCCCGGCTGCCGTCGCTGCCGGCGGCGCCGTTCAGGGTGAAGCTGACCCCGGTGACGGTGCTGCTGCGGTCGACATAGAGCGTGTCGGTGCCGGCGCCGCCATCGACGATATCGACATCGACGCCGGTGGCGATGTAGTCGTCGCCGTCGCCGCCGCTGATGGTGTCGTTGCCGGCCCCGCCATAGAGCGAATCATTGCCGGCGGCACCGGTGATGGCGTCGTTGCCGGCATCGCCGTACAGGCTCTCGGCATCGGCCGATCCGACCATGGTGTCGTTGCCGTCACCGCCGGAGCCGTAATCGCTGCCGCCACCGCCGGTCTCGATCCGGTCGTCGCCGACCCCACCATACATGTAGTCCCGGCCGGCACCGCCGCGAAGGATGTCGTTGCCGTCGTTCCCCGACAGGCTGTCGTCGCCGTCGCCGCCCGTGAGCGTGTCGGTGCCGTTGCCGCCGTTGAGGTTGTCGTTGCCGGCGGCCCCGTTCAGGACGTCGGTGCCGTCATAGCCGTAGATCGTGTCGTTGCCCGCCGCCCCGGTGATGGTGTCGTTGCCCGATCCGGCGTAGTAGGTCATCAGCTCCATGTTGATCGCCCGGCTGCCGTCGCTGCCGGCGGCGCCGTTCAGGGTGAAGCTGACCCCGGTCGCAATGCTGCTGCGGTCGACATAGAGCGTGTCGGTGCCGGCGCCGCCATCGACGATGTCGACGCCGATCCCGGTGCTGATATAGTCGTCGCCGTCGCCGCCGCCGAGGTTGTCGTTGCCGACGCCGCCGTAAAGCGTGTCGTTGCCGGCCGCCCCGGTGATGGTGTCGTTGCCGGCGTCGCCGTAGAGGCTCTCGGCGTCGGCCGACCCGATCAGGGTGTCGTTGCCGTCGCCGCCCGAGCCGTAGTCGCCGCCACCCCCGCCGGTCTCGATCCGGTCGTCACCCTCGCCGCCATACATGTAGTCCCGGCCGGTGCCGCCTCGGAGGATATCGTTGCCCGCATATCCCTGCAGCGTATCGTCGCCCGCCAGACCGTCGATGGTATCGGCACTGGCGGTCCCGTTCAGGGAATCATTGCCGGAGGTTCCTGGAATGATCGCCATCGTGATTATGCCTTCTGTTCAAATCGCATGATCTCCTGCCGGCCCCGAGGCAGCGCCACACGTCCGATGCCCGAGATGCGCACGGATCGCCGAGCCCGAAGAGGAACCCCTAGCCTGCTTTGAAACGCCGTGTTCGGCATCAGCCGAACGGAGGGTGCGCGTCGTCGCGCAGGCGTGTATCTTGTCCGGCTTTTTTGCCGATTCGCCCCCGCACTCGGCCATGCCGAGCCCTCGACCCAGGCATGACGAGGTGGGGCGGGCGATGACGGCCCGGTCCGGTCCAGAATGGCGCCCAACCGCCCCGCAGCCCGCCGGGGCGGATATCGTTTCGCGGCCAGGAGGAACCCCGTGGTGTCGACAGCCGAGCAGGATCGGGACGACCGAGCCGTGCCCAACGTCCCCCATGGCCTGGCCGACGAGCTGCTGATCGACGCCGAGGTCGACGACATTCCCGTGCCCGCCACGCCGCTCAAGGCCGGGTGGCTGCTGGTGGTCAGCCTGGTCCTGATCGCGCTCAACCTGCGGCCGGCGCTGTCGAGCCTGGGGCCGGTGCTGAAGGAGATCATCGCCGACACCGGCATCTCCGCCGGCGCGGCGAGCCTGCTGACGACGGCGCCGGTGGTCTGCCTCGGCCTGTTCGGCGTGCTGGCCCCGCGGATCAGCCGGCGGCTGGGCACCGAGCGCGCGGTGCTGGCGTTGCTGCTGGTGCTGGCGGTCGGCACCGCGCTGCGCGGCCTGGGCACGCCCCCTGCCCTGCTGCTGGGCGCCGTCCTGGCCGGCGCCGGCATCGGCGTCACCAACGTGCTGCTGCCGGGCATCGTCAAGCGCGACTTCCCGGACCAGGCGCCGCTGATGACCGGGGTCTACACCATGGCGCTGTGCGCCGGCGCCGCCCTGGCCGCCGGCGCCACCCTGCCGATCGCCCAGGCGG
Organism: Inquilinus sp. NPDC058860; assembly: GCF_042743185.1. NCBI lineage: Bacteria > Pseudomonadati > Pseudomonadota > Alphaproteobacteria > Rhodospirillales > Rhodospirillaceae > Inquilinus > Inquilinus sp. NPDC058860. The sequence goes on from NZ_JBHYMS010000031.1 coordinate 6,033, forward strand.
CCGACGGGTCCTGGGCCGCGGCCCTGGCCTTCTGGGCGGTCCCGGCGATCATTGCCGCCCTGGTCTGGCTGACGCAGATCCCGCCCCGCCATGGCCCGGCCGCCCATGCCGGCTTCACCGTCCGCGGCCTGTGGAGCGACCCGCTGGCCTGGCAGGTGACGCTGTTCATGGGGCTGCAGTCCTCGCTGGCCTACAGCGTCTTCGGCTGGCTGGCCCCGATCCTGCGCGACCGCGGCGTCGACGGCGTGGCCGCCGGGATCATGGTGTCGGTCTCGATCATGGTCCAGGTCGCCGCCGCGCTGGTGGCGCCGTCGCTGGCGACCCGGGGCCGCGACCAGCGGCTGGCGGCGCTGCTGTGCATGGCGTTCTCGATCGTCGGGTTCCTGGGCTGCATCTTCGCGCCGCTCGGCACGGTCTGGCTCTGGATCGTGCTGCTCGGCATCGGCCAGGGCGCCGCCTTCGCCGTGGCGCTGACGCTGGTGGTGCTGCGCACGCCGGACGCCCATGTCGCGGCCCATCTCTCCTCGATGTCGCAGGGCGTGGGCTACACCCTGGCCTCCGGCGGGCCGCTGCTGATCGGCCTGCTGCACGACTGGACCGGCGGCTGGGCCGCGGCCGGGCTGTTCGTGCTCGCCATCGGCCTCGCCGCCGCCGTCGCCGGCATCGGCGCCGGCCGGGCGAAGCTGGTCTCGGCCAGGACGGTCGCGCGCTGAAACAGAAAGGGCGCCCCGAGGGCGCCCTTTCCGCATGACCGAGCCGGCTGGATCAGCGGCTGTAGAACTCGACCACCAGGTTCGGTTCCATCTGGACCGGGTACGGCACGTCGGCCAGGGCCGGGCTGCGCACCAGCTTGCCCTTGAAGGCGCCGTGATCGACCTCGATGTAGTCCGGCACGTCGCGCTCGGAGGACGAGATCGCGGCCAGGATCACCGGCAGCTCACGCGACTTCTGCTTGATCTCGATCACGTCGCTGTCCTTGACCTGGTAGGACGCGATGTTGAGGCGCTTGCCGTTCACCAGCACATGGCCGTGGTTGACGATCTGGCGGGCGGCGAACACGGTCGGGACGAACTTCATCCGGTACACGACGGTGTCCAGGCGGCGCTCCAAGAGACCGATCAGGTTCTCGCCGGTGTCGCCCTTGCGGCGCACGGCCTCCTCGAACAGGCGGCGGAACTGCTTCTCGCCGATGTTGCCGTAGTAGCCCTTCAGCTTCTGCTTGGACATCAGCTGCGTGCCGAAATCGGTCGGCTTCTTGCGCCGCTGGCCGTGCTGGCCCGGGCCGTATTCGCGGTTGTTCAGCGGGCTCTTCGGACGGCCCCAGAGGTTGACGCCGAGGCGGCGGTCGATCTTGTGCTTCGAATTCAGGCGCTTGCTCACGCGCTCGATCCTCTCTCATGTTGTCCCGGTAGGCCCCGCCAAAGGCAGGGCGGGGCGCCGGCTCATGCGCCGGACCCGCGTTCCCAGGAATGGAAGCGGTGAAGAACGCCATTCTGGGCCGGATGTCAAGCCTGAAGCCGGTTTCAGCCCGGCAGGTAATGGATATGCGGCCGGCCGTGATGCGGCGACCGTTCGACATGGGCCCGCACCCCGAACACCTCGCGGATCCGCGCCTCGGTCAGGATCTCCTCCGGCGCGCCGGCGCAGACCACCCGTCCCTCCCGCAGCAGCGCCACGGCGTCGCAGAACATGGCGGCCAGGTTGAGGTCGTGCAACGCGACGATGCTGGTCGCCGGCAGCCGCCCGACCAGCGCCAGGATCTCGAGCTGGTGCTGCACGTCGAGATGGTTGGTCGGCTCGTCCAGCAAGAGCTCGGTCGGCGTCTGGGCCAGGGCGCGGGCGATCTGCACCCGCTGCCGCTCCCCGCCCGACAAGGTGTGCCAGGGCTGGCCGCGCTTGTCCGCGAGCCCGACCCGGCGCAGCGCCTCCTCCACCGCCGCGTCGTCCTGCCCGGTCCAGGCCGAAAGGGGGCCGCGATGCGGCGTGCGGCCGAGCCGGACGATGTCGAGCACCGTCACCTGGGCCTCGGTCGCCGCCTGCTGCTCGACCAGGGCGACGCGGCGGGCGATGGCCGCGCGCGGCAGGCCGGCGATATCGGCGCCGCCCAAGGTGATCACGCCGCTCTCCACACGCCGCAGGCGGCAGATCAGGCGCAGCAGGGTCGACTTGCCGGCGCCGTTCGGACCCAGCAGGCCCAGCATCCGGCCGGGCGCCGCCTCCAGCGTGACGCCGTCGACGATCATCCGGCCGCCGGCGGCCCAGCGCACGTCCTGCGTCGCGATGGTCATGCCGCCCGCCTCGCCCGATAGAGCAGCAGCGCGAAAGCCGGCGCGCCGAACAGGGCGGTGACCACGCCGATCGGCAGGACCTGCTGCGGGATGATGATGCGCGAGACGATGTCGGCCAGCACCATGAAGACGGCGCCGATCATCGCCGAGGCGGGCAGCAGCCGGGCATGGCCGGGCCCGACCAGGAAGCGCGCCGCGTGGGGGATGACGAGGCCGACGAAGCCGACTGACCCGACGATGCTGACCATGGTCGCCGTCATCGCCGCGGTGGCCGCGAACAGCACCACCCGCACCCGGGTCACGGCGATGCCGAGCGAGGCGGCGGCGTCCGCCCCGAAGGTGAAGGCGTCGAGCGCGCGGGCGTGCAGGAGGCACAGGACGAAGCCGAGCGCGGCGACCGGGACCGCGACCTGGACGTCCGGCCAGCGCACGCCGCCCAGGCTGCCGAGCAGCCAGAACATCACGCCGCGCGCCTGCTCGGCATTGGCCGAGGTGGTGACGATGGTCGAGGTCACGGCGTTGAACAGCTGCGACCCGGCGACGCCCGCCAGGATGACGCGGTCGGTGCCGCCCCCGGTCCCGGCCGCCAGCAGCGACACCAGGACGAAGGCCAGGACGGCGCCGATGAAGGCGCCGCCGGACAGCGAGAGGGCGCCGCCGCCCACCCCCGCGATCATCACCGCGACGGCGCCGGTCGACGCCCCGGCGGAGATGCCGAGGACATAGGGCTCGGCCAGCGGGTTGCGCAGCAGCGCCTGCAGGATCGCGCCGGACAGGGCCAGCGCGGCGCCGCAGCAGGCCGCCACCAGGGCGCGGCTGAGCCGGTAGTCCCAGACCACGCCTTCCTGGATCGGGCTGACCGCGAAGCCGGCGCCGAGCAGCCCGTTGGCCAGCACCCGGACCGTGGTGGCCAGGGGGATCCGCATCTCGCCGATCGACACGGCGAGCGCGATGGCCGCGACCAGCGCCGCCAGGGACAGCGCGGCCAGCAGGGCGCGGACGCCCCAGCCGCCATCGAGGAGCGGCCTCATCCCCCGAGCCCGAAGCTCTTGATGCCGCGGGCCAGCGCCTCGATGCCGTCGACGGCGCGGATCGAGGGCTGCATCGCCTGCACGTCCATCACCACGAAATGCTTGTCCCTGACCGCCTGCAGCCGGCTGGCCACGGGATCGCCGGCGAGGAAGCCGAGCTTCGCCGCGATGTCGTCGGCCGGGTAGCGGCGGCGGCTCATCTGCCCCAGCACGATGATCGCGGGGTCGGCGGCGGCGATGCGCTCCCAGCTCACCAGCGGCCACTCCTCCTCCGTGGTGATGACGTTGCGGGCGCCGAGCTGCCGCAGGATCCAGGCCGGCACGCCGTTCCTGCCGGCGACGAACGCCTCGCCCGCGACCTCCTTGCTGGAGAACCAGAACACCACCGGCACGCCGCCCGCCTGCCGGCCGGCCACCGAGGCGATGGCCGCGGCCTCACGCTGCCGCAGCTCGGCGACCAGCGCCTCGCCCCGGTCGGACATGTCGAAGATCCGGGCCAGGTCGCGGATCTCCCGATAGACGAGGTCCATGGTGAAGAGCTGCCTGCGCACGCCGTCGCCGCCGCCGGAATTGTCCTTCGCGACGCAATCGGCCGGCGAGATGTAGGTCGGGATGCCGAGGCCGGCGAACTGCTCGCGCGTGCCGACCGAGCCCTTCGGCCCGACATGCCATTCGAACTGGGCCGTCACCAGCTCCGGCTCGGTCCCGACCACGGATTCGAAGCTGGGGTCGTTGTCGGCCAGGCGCGGGATCTTCGCGTTCGCCGCCTCATAGGCCGGCAGCACCGGGCCGAACCAGACGGCGGTGCCGACGATGCGGTCGGCCAGGCCGAGCGACAGCAGGATCTCGGTGCTGCTCTGCCCGATCGACACGGCGCGCCTCGGGGCGTGGTCGAAGGTGACGTCGACGCCGCAGTTGCGGATGGTCAGCGGATACTGCGTCGGGTCGGCCCAGGCCGCCGGCGACAGGACCAGAAGCCCGGCCAGGGCCAGGGCACGCGCCAGAACGCACGAAGAAAAGGACCGGAATGCCGCCATGATGCCTCCTGCCCGGGCCACCCCGCCCGGGAAACGGATTGCGCTGCGACGGCAGGTCTCCTGGCTCGCGGATCATGGCTTCGCATCGGCCTTCCCACCCGCGCCGCGGGCAGTGGCATGGCCCTCGAGGGACCACGAGGACGCTCGGCGATCCGCTGACAGTTGCGGGGGCAGCCACGGATTCCGCCCACCCATGCACTTGATGGGGGGCGCCACCGTGTTCCCTTTTGATCCCGGATGGGAACCGTCGCCGCGATGTGTATCAGCACGGCCGAGAGCCGGTCAATCGAGGGGAATCGGACATCCCTTTCTGTCATGCCCGGGCTTGACCTGGGCATCCAGAAATGTCGAGGCCGCTCCGGGTGGCCCCTGGATCCTCGGGTCAAGCCCGAGGATGACAATAGAAATTGAAACCCTCTCCTCTCCTACGCCCGAAAGTCCTCGACCAGACACCCGTAAGCTCGACATGGCACCCGGCGACGGCGCTCAGCTGCTGTCCGGCTTCGGGAGCCCAGGCGGCGGGCGGCCGTCTTCGAGCGTGTCCGGCCGTTCAGGCCAGCCGTCTCCGGCCTCAGTCACGGCAATGCATTCCGGTTCCGCACCGGGCGGACTGCCGGAGGCATCGTCATCGGCCTCAAGGACGTCGTCCCAGCCCTGCGGCAGCCGGCTCGGGTCCAGCCGGCGGCCGAGCCAGCGGCAGACCTCCCGCACGAATTCGTCGGGCGGCAGCGTGTCGATGCGGACGTCCAGGACCTCGTCCTCGGTCAGCCTCTCCCACACGTCGGCCCGCAGGCGTTCGGTCGCCTCGGGATCGACGGTCCCGCCGACCCCGGCGAGGTCCGCCGCCTCGGCGGCCGTGACCGCCTCGACCACCGCCTGCACCGCCTGCTCCCGCCGCCGGCGGCGGCGCTCCAGCGCCCCCGACTCCTTGGCCGCGGCCCGGCGGTGCAGGTGTTTGCCGCGGACCCGCTCGGCCATGGCGATCGACAGGCGTATCGAGCGGGACAGGCGCGACTGCATCAGCGCGAAATCCGGCGCCGCCTCCCGCCCCGCCGGCGTCACCGACTGCTGCTGCAGCGTCATCCGCTTGGACCGGATGTCGATGTCGACCACATCGCGCAGCTTCTCCAGCGCCCATCCCGTCCAGTTCAGGTCGGGATCGGCCGGCCGGGCCTCGGTCGCGTCGCGATCGGTCTGCGCCATGCTCATGGAACGTATCATGAACATGATCGCGAGCTAAGGCAATAGGACGTTGCGCAAACTCATCTCGCCCGTCGGGCGGCGGAATCACTCGTCCTCGGTGAAGAAGTCCTCGTCCAGCCGCTTGAACTCGATCGCCCGGCTGACGCGGACGCCGACATCGTGCTCGATCATCAGGTCTGCGAGGCGCTGGCCGTCGATCAGGATCACCCTCTGCGAGAGGTGCTGGACGAAGTCTTTCGCCTGCTGGCTGAAGCCGGAGGTGGTGACGAAGACGCCCTTGGTCGCGCCGCGCCCGACGAGGCTGCCGACGAAGGCCTGGACGTCGGGCCGGCCGACGGTGATGCCCTCGGCATAGCGCTTGGCCTGGACGTAGATGCGGTCCAGCCCCAGCCGGTCCTCGTTGATCTCACCGTCGATGCCACCGTCGCCGCTGCGGCCCAGCCGGGTGGCGGCGTTGCGATGCGAGCCGCCATAGCCCATCGCGACCAGGAGATCGACGATCACCTGCTCGAAGAAACTACGGCTGTTCTGCAGGATGCGCTGCAGCAACTCGTCGCGCAGCGCCGCCTGCAGGGCGAGATGGGCGGCCTCGATCTGCTCTTCCGGCGTGGTCGTGGCCGTCGGCTCGGAGACCGCCAAAGAGGCTTCGGGGGTCAAGCCAGCTTCAGCGCCCGCCTCTGCACCGCCGCGATAGAAGTCCCGGAAGCTCGGGTACTGCTGCAGGAGCTCTACATCGATCCGCTCCGGATTGCGCGCGAGCAGGGCGCGCCCGGCCTCGCTGGCGACGAAGCGGCCGCGGCGGGGCGAATCGATCAGCCCGGCCTTGCCCATGTAGAACTTCGCCCAGTGGATCCGGTTGCTCAGGATCTTCTGCCGGCCGCTGGGCAAAAGCTGGTCCCGCTCCTCCGCGGCCAAGCCGAATTCGTCGGCGATCCGATCCTCGAGATCGGGCACGCGGGTCTCGCCCAGCGCGGCGTGCCGCAGGACCGGCAGCATCAGGGTCTGGTAGTCGGGGATCGCCATCGTCGCCTCACGCCATTGCCTTGCGCGGCCGGCCGCGCCGCCCCTTGGTCACGGCGCCCTTCGCCGCCCGCTCGGCGCGGATGCGGTCAAGCAGGACCAAGGCCGGCTCATCCGCCGAGTCCTGCGGCACCAGCTCTCCCCGGAACGCCTTGGCCAGCACCGCCTGGTCCAGCCGATCGAGCAGCTTGCGGGCGCCCTCCGCCTCCGCGGCCAGGCGGTCGATCCGGACGAAGGCAGCCTCGATGTGGCGGACGATTTCCGCTCGCTTCTCAGGGCTTGGCATAGGGATTGTCACGGTTCGTAGGGCCTGTTGGCTGATGTTGCGCATCGACAACTGGTTCCCTGACGAGATCTCCTCCAACTGGCGACGCCTCTCCGGCGATCTGAGGTACCAGAGCACCCATTGTTTGATCGGCTCATGAAATTCCAGCCGCAGAACTTTGTCACTCAGTACAGATTGCCTGGATCCGAATCAACGATAACGCAGGCGCCGACCAACTCGATCGTGTTGTCGGTCGGCCGCGATCAGGAAGCCGCCGGTGCCGGCCGCCGGGTCCTGGATCACCTCGCCAGCTTTCGGCGGGCTCGAACGTCGGGAGAGGAAAGGCGCGCGTAACGGGTCAGTATCACGGCGAGGGCGGGGCGGCCCAGGGGTTCAGGATCGCGGCGCCGGTCGAAGTGAAATCCACGGTGTTCCGGGTCACGACGGTCATCGAATGGACCAGGGCCGTGGCGGCGATCAGCGCGTCGCGCACCGGCCGCGGATCGGGCACGCGCAAGGCCGCGCTGCGGCGCGCCACGGCCGGGTCGACCGGCAGGATACGGTCGGCGAAGACCGGCAGCACGTGGCCGTCGAGCCAGTCTCGCAACAGTGCCCCCTGCGACCGGTCGCGCCGTCCAGCCAGAAGGACGCCGATCTCCAGCTCCTGCACCGTGATCGCCGACAGGAACAGGCTGACCTGCGGCACCGAGGCGACCCAGGCCGCGACGTTCCGATCCGCCTTTCCAGACCGCACCTTCCGCAGTTCCGAGACGACGTTGGTGTCGAGCAGATACATCAGGTGAAGTCCGCCGGCCGCGCCAGATCGTCCAGACGCGGCGGCTCGAACTCCACATCCTCCACTCCCGGCGGCAGGCCGAGGCTGGCGATCCAGTCGCCCTGGTCGCCGGCCAGCCGGCGATACTCCTCGATCGTCAGCAGCACATGGGCCGGCCGGCCCCGATCGGTGATGAAGACCGGCCCGCGACGCGCCAGCCGCTTGGCCCGGCTGGCGTCCTGATTGAACTCGCGGCTGGAAAGGGTCGTGATTGGCATCCGACATCTCCCTTTTGTAGAGATGTTACTATATCCTGACTCCGGTTGACCACCCCTACGCCGCGGGCCGGCCCCAGATGGCGTCGTTCAGATCCTGCAGCACCGATTCCAGATGCTGGTCGAAGTCACGGTCGATGGCGGCGAAGCCGCCATGCTGAGCGAAGACGGACTGCGCCGCAGCGAGACACCCCTTCGGCGCCTTGGTACCGGATATCCGCGTGGGCGCCGCCGCCGGCCCCAGCCTCGACATCTTCGCCGCTCTGCTCGCGTATCGATGATTTTTTCTAAAACTATTCTATAAAAAGCAATTCGGAGAATCTTCTAATCTCAATTGAAATCAATAAAACAGTTTTATTTATGGAAAATTATTTCTGTTGACGCCCCTCAAGATTCAAGGACTATTTTCCTCATTCTGGATTGCAAGCGTCTATAGAGGCCATCGTTGAACAAGAGGCGCGGCAGTGACCTGCGCCCAACCACCAGGCTGAGATCAAGTCCACCGCCTGCATTGATCAGGTCCTCGGCAGCAAGCCGCGTGGCGACAAGCCGTCGCTCGCCCGGAGGAGCTTGCCTGTGCCGACCGGCCGCCCCGATGGAGACGAACAATGAACCTCGCCGCGCCCGCCATGCCTTCGGCACACGATCTCCTGGCCCGCCTCCAGATGCTGATAGACCGGGGCGGGCCGGAGCCGGATGCGTACGAGTCCCTCACATCGATGCTCGGCGAGGCTGACGACCTCGTGCTTCGGGGAATGGCCACCAGGCGCGAACTGCAGCAGATCTGGTGGGATCAGGGCGAGTCCTTCCTGCGCGACACGATGCAGGGCTTCGTGCTCTTGAAGCCTCATGGTTACGCCGGCGATTTCGAGATCATCGACCGGATCTATACGCATTGGACCTCGCCCAATCCGCACTTCGTCCGTTGGGACCAGTATTTCCATGCCCAGAGTGGTGCGCACGCCGTCAGGAATCGACAACTGGTGCTGCAGCAGGTCATCCGACAAGCGATGGCCGAGCAGCCCGGCCGACAACTGCACATCCTGAACCTCGGCAGCGGCCCCTGCCGGGATGTCAGGGACTTCATCGACGCAAACCCGGACGCCGATGTGGCGATCGACTGCGTCGATCAGGACGCAAACGCCATCGCCCACGCAACCGGCCTGCTTGCTTCGACCCGCGGCAGAGCCGCGGTCCGGTTCCATAGAGGCAATGCGCTCCGCTTCACCTCTTCCCCGAGATACGACCTGGTCTGGTCGGCCGGCCTGTTCGATTATCTCTCGGATCGACTGTTCGTGGCGCTGCTTTCGCGGATCGCGCGCTGGTTGCGGCCCGGCGGCAGGATCGTCGTCGGGAACTTTTCCACGCAACACCCGTCGCGCCGCTATATGGAGGTGGTCGGCGAGTGGATGCTTCGTCACCGAGATGAAGCATTGCTGTGGAGGCTTGCCGAGCGCGCGGGATTCGAGGGAGATCGCGTGCGGGTCTTCGGGGAACCCGCGGGCGTCAACCTCTTTCTCGATTACCGCATGTGAGCCGAGCGGCATCCCGAGTTCGCCCAGATCCCCTCCGCATCGACGGGCATGGCGTGCGGGTCGGATGGCCGGCCACGATCGTCAAGCCACGGCCGACGCCGATGATGGAAAGCAGCCTCGCCTCATGGTTTCGGCCAGGTTCGTCACATCTTAAGATATATCTTGAAAGCGATCGTTGGTCGGCATATCTTACGATATATCGAAATCAATGGAGCAAGTTCGATGTTCGGACGACACCATCGCGGACACCGCGACGATTGCGGCGGCGACGAGATGTGGGCCGGCGGCCGTGGCCGCGGCGGCCGCATGTGGGGCCATGGCGGCGGCGGCTTCGGCGGCCGCGGCTTCGGGGGCTTCGGCGGCGGCGATCTGATGCGCGCCGGCCGGATGCTGGCCCAGGGCGACCTGCGCCTGCTGGCGCTGGCGCTGATCGAGGAGCAGCCGCGCCACGGCTACGAGATCATCAAGCTGATCGAGGAAAAGACCGGCGGCTGGTACAGCCCGAGCCCGGGCACGGTCTACCCGACCCTGACCTATCTCGAGGAGGCCGGCTACGTCACGGTCGAGGCCGAGGGCAGCAAGAAGCTGTACCGGATCACCGACGAAGGCCGCGCCTATCTCGACGCCAACCGCGGCATCGTCGACGCGGTGCTGGGCCGGCTGGCCGCGGCCGGCGAGAAGATCGCCTGGGTCAACAAGATGATGGGCGGCGAGCGGGACCGCGAGCGCGAGCGGTCGAGCCGGATGCCGTCGCTGGTGGTCGCGGCGCTGGACAACCTGCGCGAGGCGACGGCGCAGAAGCTGGCCGAGGATGCGGACGCCGAGACCCGGATCGTCGAGATCCTGGCCCGGGCGGCGGCCGAGATCCGTCGCGGCTGAGGGCGGCGGCATGAGCCCCGCCCCCCTTCCCTACCCCGCCCCGGCCCTGGCCCGGCTGCGCGATGCCGGGCTGCGGCCGACCCGGCCGCGCCGCATCCTGCTGGCGGTGCTGGCCGAGGCCGACCGCACGCTCGACGCCCAGGAGATCCTGGGCCGGGCGCGCCGGCTGGACCCGCGGATCAGCCTGGCCACGGTCTACCGCTTCCTGGCGGCGCTGCGCCGGGCCGGCCTCACCGGCTGGCGCGACGACGCACCGAAGCGCCTGGCGGTGGGCCCGGCCGCCGCGCCGGCGGAGACGCTGACGCTGGGCGAGGTCCAGCTGCGCGCCGCCCTGGCCGACGTGCTGCGCCAGTTCGGCTATCGCCTGGTCCGCGCCCGGTTCGAGCTCGAGGTCGAGAAGCTGCATCCCGCAGCGCCGGTGGCCGACCCCGACCCGCTTTCAGCCTTCGCCAAGCTCGCGCAGATTCCCTGATGTTCGGGCCGGTCGCGCTGGCGTGCTAGGGTCGGCCGATGGCACCGAGCTTTCTGATCGACGGCCCCGCCGGGGCCCGCACCACCATCCTGCTGGCCCATGGTGCCGGCGCGCCGATGGATTCGGCCTCGATGACCGCGACGGCGAAGGCGCTGGCGGAGGCCGGGTTCCGGGTGGCGCGCTTCGAGTTCGGCTACATGGCGGCCCGGCGCGACGGGCAGCGCAAACCGCCGCCGCGGGCCGAGACCGTGATCCCGGAATACCGGGCCGCGGTCGATGCCCTCGGCGCCACGGGGCCCCTGATCATCGGCGGCAAGTCGATGGGCGGGCGCGTGGCGTCGATGGCCGCGGACGAGATGCACGCAGCAGGGCGGATCGCCGGGCTGCTGTGCCTCGGCTATCCGTTCCACCCGCCGGGCAAGCCGGCGCAGCTGCGCACAGCGCATCTCGCCGGCCTCGCGACACCGGCCCTGATCTGCCAGGGCACGCGCGACGAGTTCGGCACCCGCGACGAGGTCGCCGGCTACGCCCTGTCGGACCGGATCGAACTGCTGTGGCTGGAGGACGGCGACCACGACCTGAAGCCGCGCAAGAGCGTCTCCGGCTTCACCGCCGCCGAGCATCTGCGGACAGTCGCGGCGGCGGTGTCGGCCTGGGCCGGACGGATCACGCGCGGCTGATCCCTACCCCCCGCCCTTCCGCCGGCCGGCCAGGGCGACGATCATGCCGTGCAGGGTCCGCACCTCCTGCTCCGACAGCTGCGCACGCAGCAGGAAGGCGCGGATGTTGCGCTGCATGCTCGGCTTCTTCTCCGGCACCCGGAAGAAGTTGCCGGCGTCCAGCGCCTCTTCGAGATGCTCGAACAGGTTCAGCAGCTGGTCCTTGGTCGCCGGCGGCGCGTCCTCCTCATAGTCCAGCCGCCGCTCCGGCGTGGCGTCGCCGGCGGTGAACCACTCGTAGGCGACGAGCAGTACGGCCTGGGCCAGGTTCAGCGAGGAGAAGGCGGGGTTCAGCGGCACATTGACCACGGCATCGGCCAGGGCGATGTCGTCATTGGTCATGCCGGTGCGCTCCGGCCCGAACAGGATGCCAGTGCCGACGCCCGCGGCGTGGTGCGCCCGCATCTCCGTCGCCGCCCGGCGCGGGGTCACCACCGGCTTCAGCTGGTCGCGCAGCCGCGCCGTGGTGGCGTAGACGGCGCCGAGATCGGCGATCGCGTCCTCGGTCCGCTCGAACACCCGGACATGGTCGAGCACGGCGTCGGCGCCGGAGGCGGTGGGCACCGCCTTCGGGTTCGGCCAGCCGTCGCGCGGCCGCACCAGGCGCAGATCGGTCAGGCCGCAATTCAGCATCGCCCGCGCCGCGGTGCCGATGTTCTCGCCCATCTGCGGCTCGATCAGGATGATCGCCGGGCCGCCCAGCAGCGGGTCGCGGGTCTGGTCGGTGCCGGCCATCAGAACTGGTCCATCACTGGGGGGCCGCGGCGCCGGCCCGCAGCAGCGCATAGGTGAAGCTGTCGCCCAGCGCCTCGAAGGAGGCGTCGATGACGTTGGTCGAGACGCCGATGGTCGACCAGCGCGTGCCGTCGGCATCCTCGGTCTCGATCATCACCCGCGGCATGGCGCCGGTGCCCTCGTTCGAGCGCAGGATGCGGACCTTGAAGTCGACCAGCCGCAGCGGCTTCAGGCCGGGATAGATCGGCTCCAGCGCCTTGCGCATGGCGTTGTCGAGCGCGTTGACCGGGCCGTTGCCGAAGGACACCTCGTGCAGGGACCTGGTCCCGACGCGCACCAGCACCGTGGCCTCGGATTCCTGCACCACCTCGCCGCGGGCGTTGAAGCGCCGCTCGTCGACCACGGTGAACCGGTCCATGGCGAAGTAGGCCGGCACCTGGCCCAGCATGCGCCGGGCCAGGAGCTCGAAGCTGGCGGCCGCGGTGTCGTAGGAATAGCCCTCGAACTCGCGCTGCTTCACCAGGTCGACCAGCCGCTCGACATTGCGGTCCTTCGGGTCGATGGCGACGCCGATCTCGGCGAAGCGGGCCAGGATGTTGGCCCGCCCGGCCTGGTCGGAGACGACGAGATGGCGGCGGTTGCCCACCCGCTCCGGCGCCACATGCTCGTAGGAGCGCGGGTCCTTGGCGATGGCGGAGACATGCAGCCCGCCCTTATGGGCGAAGGCGCGGCCGCCGACATAGGGTGCGCCGGATTGCGGCGTGCGGTTCAGCCGCTCGTCGAACCAGTGGCTGAGATCGGTCAGCGAGGCGAGGCCGGCCTCGGTGACCCCGGTCTCGTAGCCCATCTTCAGCGCGAGCGTCGGGATCAGGGTGACGAGGTTGGCGTTGCCGCAGCGCTCGCCCAGGCCGTTCAGCGTGCCCTGGATCTGGCGCACCCCGGCCCGCACCGCCGCCAGGCTGTTGGCGACGGCGTTGCCGGTGTCGTCATGGGCGTGGATGCCCAGCCGGTCGCCCGGGATGTGCCGGGCGACGGCCGTGACGATCTCGGTCACCTCGTGCGGCAGGGCGCCGCCATTGGTGTCGCACAGCACCACCCAGCGCGCCCCGGCCTCGAACGCCGCCTTGGCGCAGGCCAGGGCATAGTCCGGGTTGGCCTTCCAGCCGTCGAAGAAATGCTCGCAATCGAAGCCGACCTCGCGGCCGCGGCCGACCACCTCGGCGACGCTGTCGCGGATCAGCTCTAGATTCTCCTCGCGCGGGATGCCGAGCGCGACGTCGACATGGAAGTCCCAGGTCTTGCCGACGATCGATATCGACGACACGTCGCTGTTCAGCAGCGCCGACAGGCCGGGGTCGTTGGCGGCGCTGCGGCCCGGCCGCCGGGTCATGCCGAAGGCGGTGAAGCGGGCCTGGGCCAGCTTCGGCGGGTCGCGGAACAGCGCGTCGTCGGTCGGGTTGGCGCCGGGCCAGCCGCCCTCGACATAGTCGATGCCGAGCGCGTCGAGCCTCTTGGCGATGGCGATCTTGTCGGCGACCGAAAAGTCCACGCCCTGGGTCTGCGCGCCGTCGCGCAGGGTGGTGTCGAACAGCCAGATCCGCTCGCTCATCGCCTCACCCCACCCGGCGCCAGAGTGTGCGGTCCGGCTTGTCCTCCAGCGCGATGCCGGCGGCCGTCAGCTGGTCGCGGATGCGGTCGGCCTCGGCGAAGTTCTTCGCCGCGCGCGCCGCCCGGCGATCGGCCACCAGCGCGTCGATCTCGGCGTCGTCCAACCCCGCGGCCGCCTTCGGACGCCAGCGGAACCACTCCTCCGGATCCTGGTCCAGGAGGCCGAGGAGCCGGGCGCCGGCCAGGAGCTCGCCCTTGAGCCGTGCCTGCACCGCCGGGTCGCCCGCCTTGTTCAGCGCGCCGGCCAGGTCGTGCAGCGCCGCCAGGGCCTGCGGCGTGTTGAGGTCGTCCTCCAGCGCGCTCTGCACCACATGCGGAGCGTCCGAAGGCTCGCTCGCCTCGACCGCCTCGACCGCGCGCAGGGCGCCGTACAGCCGGTCGAGCGCCGCCCGGGCCTGCCGCACGCCTTCCTTGGTGAAGTCGAAGGGCTGGCGGTAATGGCCGGACAGCAGCGTGTAGCGCAGCGCCTCGCCCTGGAACTCCTCCAGCAGGTCGTGCGGCGTGTAGAAGTTGCCGAGCGACTTCGACATCTTCTCGCCTTCGACCTGCACGAAGCCGTTGTGCAGCCAGGTGCGCGCCATCACCGGCGTGCCATGGGCGCAGCGGCTCTGGGCGATCTCGTTCTCGTGATGCGGGAAGATCAGGTCCAGGCCGCCGGCATGGATGTCGAACTCGTCGCCGAGATGGGTCGCCGCCATGGCCGAGCACTCGATGTGCCAGCCCGGCCGGCCGCGGCCCCATGGGCTGTCCCAGCCCGGCTGGTCGCCGGTCGACGGCTTCCACAGCACGAAATCGGCCGGATCGCGCTTGTAGGGCGCGACCTCGACCCGGGCGCCGTCGATCTGCTCGTCGCGGTTGCGGCGGGAGAGCTGGCCGTAATCCGGCATCGACGGCACGTTGAACAGCACGTGGCCCTCGGCGGCGTAGGCGTGGCCCTTGTCGATCAGCGTGCCGATCATCGCCTGCATCTGCGGGATGTGCTCGGTCGCGCGCGGCTGGATGTCGGGCGCGTGCGAGCCGAGCGCCGCGATGTCGTCCATGAAGGCCTGGGCGGTGCGCCGGGTGATGCTGTCGATCGGCTCGCCGCTCTGCCGCGCCCGCTCGATGATGCGGTCGTCGATATCGGTGATGTTGCGGGCATAGGTCACCCGCGGATACAGCGCCCGCAGCAGCCGGTACAGCACGTCGAAGACGACATAGACCCGGGCGTTGCCGATATGGGCGTAGTCGTAGACCGTCGGGCCGCAGACATACATCCGCACATGGCTCGGGTCGATCGGGACGAAGATTTCCTTCGTCCGGGTGAGCGTGTTGTGCAGAGAGAGCGCCACGGGTCGCAGTCCTAAGGTCAGACCTGTCCGGTCGGGACCGCGACGATTACCAGATCGGACCCCTGGCGTCCAAGGTTCCGGCCGCAGGGCAGCCCGGTCAGCGTCGCTTGCCGAACCAGCCCTTGCGCTGCGGCACCACCGGCGCACCCGCCATCAGCGGCGGGCCGGCGGGGGCGCCCTCCGGCTCCTCGAACTGGGCGGTCAGGGACGGGCGGTGGGCGCGGGTTGACGCGGCGGGGCGCGGCGGTTCCGCCACCGCGGGCCCCAGCCGGGCCACGCGGGCGGGCTCGGCCGGCGGCTTCACGCGCAGGCGGGGCGCCGGCTCCGCCGGTCGTGGGGCCGGCGCCGGGTCCGGGCGAAGCGCCGGGGCGGCCGGACGGGCGACCGGCGCCGCGGCCGGGCGGATTTCGGCCCGCGCCGGTGCCGCCGCGCGGCCGAGCGTGGCGCAGTCGACGAACCGGTCGCATTCCGACTGGAACAGCGGGTCCATGCGGCGGGCGGGGCCGATGGCGATCACCCGCTTGCCATGGCGACGCAGACTGCGGACCAGCGGCAGGAAGGCCGCACTGCCGGTCACCAACACCACCGTGTCGATGCTGCGCTCGAGCAGTCCCAGCTCCATGGCGTCGACCACCAGGCGCAGCGAAGCCGCGTCGCGGCCGGGCTCGATCTCGGTGGTCTGCACCTGGTCGAAGCCGTGGCGATGGGCGACGCCGCGCAGGTCGGACAGCGCCGCCCAGTCGGCATAGGCGATGCGGCGGGCCGGGCGGCAGACGGTGCCGAGCGCGCCGAGGATGCGGGCGAGGTCCTCCGGCCCATCATCGACGGACGCGGCGCCCGACAGCGACGCGACATCGAGGAAGACCGCGGCCACCGGCAGCGCCGGGGTGTCCTGAGCAGGCGAAATCTCGTCGGTCATATCGGGCTTCTTACTCCGGACCGCGGGTCGGCGCCAAGAGGGGGATGATTAAGTTTTACGCAAGCTTTAGCGGGTGGGGCGTTCAGGCCACACGGCCGGAGAGCCGGGCCAGCGCCCGCTCCCGCCCGATCAGCGGCAGAAGGCCGCGCAGCTCCGGGCCGTGATCCAGGCCGGTCAGGGCCAGGCGCAGGGTCAGGAACAGCGGCTTGCCCTTGACCCCGGTGCGGTCGCGCACCGCCGCCGTCCATTCGCCCCAGACGGCGTCGCCCCAGGGTTCGGGCGGCAGCAATTCGGCCGCGGCGGCCAGCAGCGCCGCATCGGCGACGACCGGCGTCACCGGCCCGGTGACCACCCGCCACCAGCCGGCGGCGTCCTCGAGCCGCTGCAGGTTCGGGCGCAGCACCGCCCAGGCGGGCTCGTCGACGGCGCCGAGGCCCAGCGCCGCCAGCCGGCCGCGCACCGCCGCGTAGGGCGTCTCGTGCAGGATCCGGCCGTTCAGCCGTTCCAGCTCGGCCGGGTCGAAGCGCGGGATGGTGCGGGAGAACTTGGCGAAGTCGAACTCGGCGACGAGGTCGTCGAGCGAATGCCGCGGCTCGATCGGGTCGGAGGTGCCGAGCTTGGCCAGGAGGCTGGTCACCGCCATCGGCTCGATCCCCTGCTCCCGCAGGCTGCGCAGCGACAGGCTGCCGATCCGTTTGGACAGGCCGTGGCCCTCGGCATCGGCGATCAGCGAGGTGTGGGCATAGGCCGGCGGCGCGGCGCCCAGCGCCTCGGCCAGCTGGATGTGCATGGCGGTGTTGGCGACATGATCCTCGCCGCGCACCACCAGGGTGATGCCCATGTCGATGTCGTCGACCACCGAGCCGATGTGATAGAGCGCCCGCCCGTCTTCGCGCACCAGCACGGGGTCGGAGATGTCGCGGCCGTCGAAATGCACCCGGCCGCGGACCCTGTCGTCCCATTCGATCGGGGCGTCCGCCATCTTGAAGCGCCAATGCGGCCGGTGCCCCTCGGCTTCGAGCCGGGCGCGGTCGGCGTCGGTCAGGGCCAGCGCGGCGCGATCGTAGAGCGGCGGCAGGCCGCGGGCCAGGAGGCTCTTGCGCTTGAGCTCCAGCTCCTCCGCTGTCTCGTAGCAGGGGTAGAGCCGGCCGGCCGCCTTCAGCCGGTCCTGCGCCGCCCGGTAGCGGCCGGTACGGTCGGACTGGCGGGCGAAGCCGTCCCAGACGAGGCCGAGCCAGCGCAGATCCTGCTCGATCGCCGCGGCGAATTCGGCGCTGCCGCGCTCGGTGTCGGTGTCGTCGAGCCGCAGCAGGAAGCGCCCGCCGGTGGCGCGGGCGGCGAGCCAGCAGACCAGTGCGGTGCGGACGTTGCCGACATGCAGCAGGCCGGTCGGGCTGGGGGCGAAGCGGGTGATGATCGGGGCGGAGGTCGGCAAGTCGGTCATGGGCGGGAGATAGCACGATCCGGCCGGCAACGGAAAAGGCCCGGAAATCCGGGCCTTTCCATCGCCGATGATGAGGTCAGGGATCGGCGGCGATCACTCCTCGCCGCTGTCGCCACCCTCCGAACCGCCGCTGGCGGTCATCATGCGGTCGGAGACCAGCCCGGCATTGGCCCGGATCTTGGCCTCGACCGACTTCGCCGTCTCGGGGTTGTCGCGCAGGAAGACCTTGGCGTTCTCGCGGCCCTGGCCGATGCGCTGGCCGTCATAGGAGAACCAGGCGCCCGACTTCTCCACCACCCCGGCCTGGACGCCGAGATCGAGCAGCTCGCCGGTCTTCGAGATGCCTTCGCCGTACATGATGTCGAATTCGACGGCGCGGAACGGCGGCGCCATCTTGTTCTTCACCACCTTCACCCGGGTCTGGTTGCCGGTGACGGTCTCGCGGTCCTTGATCGCGCCGATGCGGCGGATGTCGAGCCGGATCGAGGAGTAGAACTTCAGCGCGTTGCCGCCCGTCGTCGTCTCCGGGTTGCCGAACATCACGCCGATCTTCAGCCGGATCTGGTTGATGAAGACGACCAGGGTGTTGGAGCGCGAGATCGAGCCGGTGAGCTTGCGCATCGCCTGGCTCATCAGCCGGGCCTGCAGGCCGGGCTGGTTGTCGCCCATCTCACCCTCGAGCTCGGCCCGCGGCACCAGCGCCGCCACCGAATCGATGATGATCACGTCGATCGCGCCGGAGCGGACCAGCGTGTCGGTGATCTCCAGCGCCTGCTCGCCGGCATCGGGCTGCGAGATCAGCAGATCGTCGATGTTGACGCCGAGCTTGCGGGCATAGGTCGGGTCGAGCGCATGCTCGGCGTCGACATAGGCGCAGGTGCCGCCGGCCTTCTGCGCCTCGGCCACGGCGTGCAGCGCCAGCGTGGTCTTGCCCGAGCTTTCCGGCCCGTAGATCTCGATGATCCGGCCCTTCGG
The DNA here is from genome assembly GCF_042743185.1 of Inquilinus sp. NPDC058860. Lineage (NCBI taxonomy): Bacteria > Pseudomonadati > Pseudomonadota > Alphaproteobacteria > Rhodospirillales > Rhodospirillaceae > Inquilinus > Inquilinus sp. NPDC058860. Next base: position 24,604 of record NZ_JBHYMS010000031.1, read on the forward strand.
CAGGCCGCCGATGCCGAGCGCGATGTCGAGGCCGAGCGAGCCGGTCGAGATCACCTCTGCGTCGACCTGGGGCCGCGCCCCGAGCTTCATCACCGAGCCCTTGCCGAAGGCCCGTTCAATCTGAGTCAGGGCGGCTTCCAGCGCCTTGGTCTTGTCCATCGGGGCTCTTTCCACAACACGGAGAGTCGGGATCGACATCACCTGTCCTTTCCAGTTGCATGGCGCCATGCGCCGCGTCAATGCAGCTCTTGTACATGTTTTGTTCCTATCGAGCAAGAGCCGAGGCGCGACGCCCCTTCTGACGCCCCTTCTGCGGCCGCAGCTTCGCAAGCAGGATCAATCCGCTTCGGGCTAACACGGAAACCGGGAGAACGAACCGATGCCGAAGGACGCCACCCTCGACCGCCATCTCGCCCGCATCCAGCGGGTGATCGACCACATCGTCACCCATCTCGACGATCCGATCGACCTGAACCGGCTGGCGGATGTGGCCTGCTTCTCGCCCTATCACTTCCACCGGGCCTACCGGCACCTGCTGGGCGAGACGGTGGCCGACACGGTGCGCCGGCTGCGCCTGCACCGCGCCGCCGGCACCCTCTTGGAGGGCGAGACGGAGGTGGCCCGCATCGCCCGCCGGGCGGGCTATGGCAGCACCGCCGCCTTCAGCCGCGCCTTCGCCGAGCGCTACGGCCGCCCGCCGGGGGCCTATCGCGGCACGCGCCGGTCGTTCCCCTTCGACTCACCCGAAGGAGAGACAGCCATGCCCGACGTGACCTACCGCACCCTGGCGCCGATCCGCGTCGCCGCCGTCCGCCACACCGGCCCCTATATGGAGGTCGGCCGCAGCTTCGACATCCTGATGTCCTGGGCCCGCGCCCGCCAGCTGCTGCGCCCGGGCGCCCGGAGCCTGGGCGTCTATTACGACGATCCGGCCGCGGTGCCGCCCGCCGAGCTCCGATCCGACGCCTGCCTGGAGGTGCCGGAGGGGGTCGCGGGCGAGGGCGAGGTCGTCCTCCGCACCGTCGCCGGCGGGCCGCATGCGGTGCTGCGCCACACCGGCCCTTATGCCGAGCTGGAGCGGTCCTATGCCTGGCTGTACCGGACCTGGCTGCCGACCAGCGGCGCCGAGCCTGCGGAGGCGCCGATCTTCGAGGAGTATCTCAACGACCCGCGCAGCACTCCGCCGGCGGAGCTGATCACCGACATCCACCTGCCGGTGCGGGCGATTCCGGGGGAGCGCTGACGACGCCGGAAGGCCGGATCCGTGGACGATCCGGCCTTCCCCGCCGTCCGATCAGACCTCAGAACGGATAGACGTCGCCGGTCGGCAGCCGGTTCACGGCCAGCGGCAGCGCGGCGTTGGGCTTGCACGTCACCGCCCGCCGCCAGCTCGGCTCTGCGGCGGTGGCATAGGAGCCTTCGGGATACGGGCCGGGGGCCTCCGCCGAGACCGGGTTCGGGCCGGTCGGCACGTTGATCACGTCATAGGCCGGCACGCGCTGCGGCTGCTCGCCGGCCGCCACCGGGACCGCGGCGAAGGGGATGTAGGTGTCGTCCGACTGATCCTCGATCGATGGTCCGGCCGCGGCGCGCCGCGCGGCGCGGCGGTCGCGGGCCGAGGACACCGGAGCCATCGCCACGATCGGGCCCGGCAGCCGCGCCGCCGCGGCGGGCGGAACGGTATAGGGCTGCCCCGGGCCGGCCGCGGCCGGCGGCGCAGCGACCGGCACGGCGGCCGGCGTCAGCGCGACCGGCTGCCCCGGGGCCGCCGCTTCGGCCGGGTAGCAGTTCGGCACCGGCAGGCACTGGAAGCTCGCCCCCTTGCGGCCGTCGACCACGTCCTCGGCCTTGAACACGGCCAGCCGGTTGATCTGGGCGCATTGCGCGTTGGCGTAGATGGCGGCCTGATCCGCACTGTTGATGAAACCCGCATAGTCGACGCGGGTCTCCTTCGGCGTCACCGGATCGATCCCGCAGCCCGAGACGGCGAGAACGGCGGCGAAAAGCGCTGCGCCACGAACCATCGAATAACCTCGATCTGAAAGCCCCTCGGCGCCACCCTAGCACGGACACGCAGCGAGGCGGAGACGAGAACGGCGCCTTCGGTCAAAGATGGCGCCGGGCGGGCGGAACCACACCTTTCGGCCGGGACCACAGACGAGAACGGCGCCTTTCGGCGCCGTGGGATCGATCAATCGTCGCGGTGGGTGCGTTCCAGCCGCTCATGGCGCTCCTGCGCCTCGAGGCTGAGGGTCGCGGTCGGCCGCGCCTCCAGCCGCTTGACGCCGATCGGCTCGCCCGTCTCCTCGCAGAAGCCGTAGGAGCCGTCCTCGATCCGCCGCATCGCCGCGTCGATCTTGGACAGGAGCTTGCGCTCGCGGTCGCGGGTCCTGAGCTCGAGCGAACGGTCGGTCTCGGCGGAGGCCCGGTCGGTCAGATCCGGCTCCTGGATGCCGCCATCCTGCAGGCTGTTCAGGGTCGCATTGGATTCGGCGAGGAGGTCGGCCCGCCACTTCAGAAGCTTGCGCCGGAAATACTCCAGCATCATCGGATTCATGAAATCTTCATCATCCGACGGCCGATAATCCGGGGGCAGAAGCATCGCTGTCATCGCAACAACCACTCACTGTCTGACGTGCCGGCCTTCTTCCGAAGCCTGGGCGGCGCGGAGTATAGGGAGACGCCGGAACGGAAACAATCGAAACGACGCGCGGATCGTATTTTATAACCCGCTGATTTTGTTGGACTTTTGACGACTGCACAAGATCCGTCGCCCCCGGACGCCGCTTCGCCTCGCAGCATCGGGGTGCCGCAGCGGCCCACCGGATCGGGGCCGGTCGGCACATTGCGGCATGCGGCGCCCTGATAGCGCCGAACGGGGCAGGAACGCAAGGGGATCAGAGTATGGCGGAATTCCGATCGGCCATGCGCATGGCGAAGAGCAGCGGTGAACGGATCTTTCCGGGCGGGCCGATCCCCCTGGAAAAGCCCGACCTGCCGCGCGAAACTGCGGCAGGAGCCGACTGCCGGGAGCTGATCGTGAACACCCCCTTCGCCGCACTGTCGATCGGCCTGGCCGCCCTGATCGTCCCGCCCGCCGCCGCCCTGGCCAATGATTCGACGGCGGAGCTGGCGGCCGGCGGGCTTGTGCTGACCAAGACCGCCGACATCGAGATGCGGTCCGAGGAGCTGTTCGTCTCGGCGCAGGAGATCCGGGTCGCCTACCGCTTCTTCAACCAGGCGGCGCAGGACCGGACGGTGACGGTCGCCTTCCCGATGCCGGACGTGACGCTCGACTTCATCGACGGCATGACCTCGGTGCCGCATCCCGGCAGCGAGAACTTCCTGGATTTCTCGACCAAGGCCGACGGCAAGCCGGTGGCGACCGATGTCGAGGTCAAGGCTTTCGGCAACGGCGTCGACCAGACGGCGCTGCTGCGCAGGCTGGGCGTGCCGCTGTATCCCGATGCCGACTATGATGGCCTGACGGCCCTGCCGAAGGCGCAGCGGGACGAGCTGATCGGCCTCGGCCTCGCCGCCGTCAACGAATTCGACGCCGGCCGGGGGTGGGAGCAGCATGTCGTGCCGAGCTGGACGCTGAAGACCACCTACCACTTCCAGCAGACCTTCCCGGCCGGGCGCGAGGTCGTGATCGAGCACCGCTACACGCCGGCCACCGGCCAGAGCGTCGGGTCGGTGATCGGCTCGTCCTACGCCAACGGCAGCACGGAATATGCGAATGACCTGCGGACCTATTGCGTCGACCAGAGCCTCCTTGCCGCCGTCAAGCGGGCGCAGGCCAAGGCCGGCAAGGACGGCATGCCGTTCAGCGAGCAGCGGGTCGCCTACATCCTGACCACCGGTGCCAACTGGGCGGCGCCGATCAAGGATTTCCGCCTGGTGGTCGACAAGGGCGACGCCCGGAACCTGGTCAGCTTCTGCGGCGACGGGGTGAAGAAGATCTCGCCGACCCGGTTCGAGATGCGGAAGACCGACTTCACGCCCGCCGCCGATCTCGCCGTGCTGATCCTGCGGCCGAGCCCGGCCCGGTGAGAGCCCGCAGGCCTCACAGCCGCCAGAGCGCGCTGCGCCGTTCCAGAAGCTTCCGCCGCTGCTCGGCCGGCAGCTTGGGCATGATCTCGAGCGCCGTCCCCTCCACCACGTCGCGCAGATCCTTGAACTTGTCACGCACTGCCGCCAGCGCTGCCGCCGCCTTGCCGGGGTCGTAAGGATCGGCCGACAGCGCCTGGTTCGCCGACGAGCGCAGCCGGCGCATATCGTTCCAGATCGCGTCGGCCTCGGCCCGCCGCTGGTCGAGCAGATGCCCCAGCGCGGTTCGGTCGGGCTCCGGCAGGGTCGCCACAGCCTCGGCCAGCGCCGACGGGCCGGACCGCGAATCCCAGCGCCACCAGGTGGTGCCGATCACGCCGAGCAGCAGGAGGTTGAGCGCGAGCGAGGCGACGAAGGCCCAGCGCCAGGAGCGTGCTGTCACGGCGTTCCTCCGAAGGGCGACACGTCGTCGGCCAGGGCATAGCCGAGGGTCGACGACCAGTCGTCGTCGCTGGCCTGCACCGTCGGCACCATGGCGCCGAGATAGACCCCCACCACCAGCGCGGCGGCGAAAGCGACCGCCGGCCGCCAGGACAGGATCTCCGCGATCCAGCGGCGCGGCCGCGGCGCCGTGTCGAGGATGCGGCCCAGCAGCGCCGCCGAGGGCGGAGCCGCCCGCAGGTCGTTGAGGATCGAGGCCACCGCCCGGGCGTCGGCCATGGCGGATCGCGCCTCGGCCGAGGCCGTCAGCAGCGCCTCCGCGCCGTCGTGGTCGGGCGCCGGCCATCGGTCGATCACCGGTCCGTGCCGGTCGAGCAGATCGAGGAACCGATCGAGCGTCATCTCGGCCATCTCACACCTCTCCCATCAGATCGGCCCGTTCCGCCGCCAGGGCCTGGCGGAGGGCGCGCCGGCCGCGCGCCAGGAGCGATTCCACCGCTTCGACCCCGACCCCGAGGGCCTCGCCGATCTCGCGATTGCCCTGGCCCTCGTAGTGGCTGAGCAGGATCGCCGCCCGCTGCCGCTCGGGCAGCTGGGCCAGCGCCTCGGCGACCCGGCGCGAGACCCGGGCGCGCTGCAGCCCGGCCTCGGCACCGGCGCCGGGGTCCGGCGGCTCCGGCACCGCGTCGAGCGCGACCGAAGGCTGCCGCCGCAGCCGGTCGATTGCCCGGTTGTAGGTGACGCGGGTGAGCCAGGTCGAGACCGTGGCGCTGCCGTCGGGCCGCCAGCGCCCGGCCTCCTTCCACAAGGCCAGGAACGCGTCCTGGGCCACGTCCTCGGCATCGGCGCGGCTGCCCAGCATGCGCTGGGCGAAGGCGAGCAGGCGTCCGAGATGCCGGTCGACCAGGCGGCGGCAGGCGGCGGCGTCTCCTGCCGCCACCGCCGCCACCAGGGCATCGTCGCTCTCGGCCACGCTTCAGTTGCGGTGGGTCTTGAGGTCATCGATCGACAGTGCACCCGTCTTGGCGGTGTCGCGGCGGTCGAAGCGGGCCAGAGCCGGCGCCTCGAATTCGGCCGCGGTCACCTTGCCGTCCTTGTCGGCGTCGAGCTTGTCGAAACGCTGTTCCAGGCGGGGGCGGATCTGCGCGATCATGGCGTCGACATACTGCTCCTTGGTCAGCGCCCCGTCACCTGCCGTATCGAGCGTCTTGAACCGCGCCTCGGACCAGGCCTGGACCTCCGTCCGCTCGACCTTGCCGTCCTTGTTGGCGTCGAGCTGGCGGAAGAAGCCGCCGCGCCAGCCGCCCTCGGGCGCCCCCTCCTGGGCGGCCGCCAGGGCGGTGCCGGCGACGAGGGCGAGCAGCGCGGAACCGACAATCCACTTCGTCTTCATGATGCTCTCGACATTGCGCACCACCATGGGTGCCTTATGGTCCCTTCACGACGCAGAGCGCCGCTTCCGTCGCAAGTCAGACTCCCAGGCGCTTGCGCGACCCCGCGACTTGGCCCACCTCTTGGTGCAGATGCCGATCCGCAACCGGGCGATGCCATGGCCGAATTCACCCTCCTGGACCGCGATGTCCTGCGCCTGACCGGCGAGGACCGCGCCGCCTTCCTGCAGGGGCTGGTCTCCAACGACATGCGGAAGGTGGCGCCGGACCGCGCCGTCTTCGCCGCCTTCCTGACGCCGCAAGGCAAGTATCTGCACGATTTCCACGTGGCCGCGCTGGGCGATGCCTGGCTGATCGACTGCGAGGCCGGGCGCGGCGCCGACCTGTTCCGGCGGCTGCGGATGTACAAGCTGCGCTCCAAGGTCGAGCTGGCCGACGTCAGCGCCGACTGGGCCGTGGCGGCGATCCCGGGCGAGTCCGGCAACGCCGCCCTCGGCCTGTCCGACGAACCCGGCGCCGCACGAGCCCTGGCCGACGGTGCGGCCCATGTCGATGCCCGGCTGGCGGCGCTCGGCGCCCGGGCGCTGCTGCCGAAGGCGACGGCGAAGGCCACGCTGGAGGGTCTCGGCCTGGCCGAGACCGGCCCGGAGGCCTGGGACCGGCTGCGCCTGACCCTCGGCGTGCCCGACGGCAGCCGAGACCTGGTGCCGGAGAAGACGGTGCTGCTGGAGGCGAACTACGATTCGCTGAACGCCATCGCCTGGGACAAGGGCTGCTACATGGGCCAGGAGCTGACCGCCCGCACCCGCTACCGCGGCCTCTTGAAGAAACGGCTGGCGCCGGTGCTGCTGGACGGCCCGGCGCCCGAGCCCGGCACCGTGATCCTGCGCGACGGCCGCGAGGCCGGCGAGATGCGGTCGAGCCGCGACGGCATCGGCCTGGCGCTGCTGCGGCTGGAGGCGCTGGAGGGCGACGTCGGACCGCTGCTGGCCGGCGAGACCGAGATCCGTCCCGCGGCACCCACCGGAAAAGCCGCCTGAGAGACCTCCGCACGCTGGCGACTCACCCTGGCGGCATGGTTTCCTATCCGTTGCGGCGCGTTCTCGCCGCGAGGGGGAGGCAACCATGCGCATCTTTGCTGTCATCGGCCTGCTGCTGTGGGCCGCCACCGCCGGTGCTGCCGAGCCGGCGCTGGACCTGACCATCGGCGGCGAGACCCGCCATTTCACCCGCGACCAGCTGCTGGCCCGGCCCGACGCCGCCACGATCGAGGTGGCGAAGGACGCGATCTACGGCCGCGCCATGACCTATCGCGCCGTGCCGGTGGCAGGGCTGATCGCCGGGCTGACGCCGCCGCCCGACACCGTGATCGAGGCGGTGGCGACGGACGGCTACGCGGCGCAGCTGCCGGTCGACCAGATCCTCGGCACCGATTCGAAATCCGTGATCGCCTGGGTGGCGATCGAGCCGGCGGATGCTCCCTGGCCCACCCTGCCGGAGAAGACGGTCAGCGCCGGCACCTTCTACCTGGTGTGGACCGGGGCCGAGGCGGCGACGGTGCGCAGCGAGCAGTGGCCCTACCAGATGGCCAGGCTGACGACCCAGCCCTCCCCCGCCGCGCGCTGGCCCGAGCTGGCGGTCGACCCGGCCCTGCCGGCGGCCGACCCGATCCGCAGCGGCCAGACGCTGTTCGTCACCCAGTGCCTGGTCTGCCACAAGCTGAACGGCGCCGGGTCGGCCGAGGTCGGGCCGGACCTGAACCGGCCGATGAACCCGACCGAGTATCTGGCGCCGGCGGCTTTGCATGCGCTGATCCGCGACCCGGCCTCGGTGCGCGACTGGCCCGACCGCAAGATGCAGGGCTTCACGCCGGAGCAGATGAACGACCACGAAATCGATCAGGTCATCGCCTATCTGAGGCACATGGCGGGCCGCAAAGGCTGAAGCTCCCTTCCCCGTTTCCGCCGCCACCGGATCTGCTCTAGGGTCGTGCCAGCGACTTCCAGAGGATTCTCTCCCGTGAGCACGCTCGACCAGGTCCTGTCGGCGATCGACGCCGGCCTTGATTCCAGCCTCGACCGGCTGATGGCGTTCCTGCGCCAGCCCAGCATCTCGACCGACCCCGCCTACAAGGAGCAATGCCGCGCCGCCGCCGAGTGGCTCGCGGCGTACCTGGCCGAAGCCGGCATCGCCGCCGAGGTGCGGCCGACTCCCGGCCATCCGATGGTGGTGGGGCATGCCGTCACGGCCGGCGCCGGCCCGTCGGTGCTGTTCTACGGACATTACGACGTGCAGCCGGTCGATCCGCTGGATCTGTGGCACGCCCCGCCGTTCGAGCCGCGAATCGAGACCGGCGCCGAAGGGGTGAAGCGCATCCGCGCCCGCGGCGCCTCGGACGACAAGGGCCAGCTGATGACCTTCGTCGAGGCCTGCCGCGCCTGGAAGGCGGTGACCGGGTCGCTGCCGCTGCCGATCACCGTGTTCTTCGAGGGCGAGGAGGAATCGGGCAGCCCGAGCCTGAACCCGTTCCTGGAGGCCAACCGCCAGGAGCTGTCGAAGGATTTGGCCCTGATCTGCGACACCGGCATGTGGGACCCGAAGACGCCGGCGATCACCACCAGCCTGCGCGGCATGGTGTATGAGCAGGTGACGGTCACGGCGGCCAATCGCGACCTGCATTCCGGCATCTATGGCGGCTCCGCCCGCAATCCGATCCACGTGCTGACCAAGATCCTGGCGGCCCTGCACGACGAGGATGGCCGCATCGCCATCCCCGGCTTCTACGAGGGGGTGCCCGAGACCCCGACACAGCTGAAGGCGCAGTGGCAGTCGATGGGGTTCGACGAGGCCGAGGCCCTCCGCCAGATCGGATTGTCGGTCCCGGCCGGCGAGCACGACCGCGCACCGCTGGAGCGGCTATGGGCGCGACCGACCTGCGACGTCAACGGCATCTGGGGCGGCTACACCGGCGAGGGCGCCAAGACGGTGATCCCGTCCAAGGCCCATGCCAAGGTCTCGTTCCGGCTGGTCGGCGACCAGGACCCGGCTAAGATCCGCGATGCCTTCCACGACTTCGTGCTCGCCCGCCTGCCCGCCGACTGCTCGGCCGAGTTCTGGTCGCGCGACGGCAGCCCGGCGCTGTCGCTGGCGATCGACAGCCCGGCCCTGACCCGCACCCGTGCGGCGCTGCAGGACGAATGGGGCCGCCCGGCGATGCTGATCGGCTCCGGTGGCTCGATCCCGGTGGTGGGGTCGTTCAAGCGCATTCTGGGCATGGATTCGGTGATGGTCGGCTACAGCCTGGACGACGACCAGATCCACAGCCCGAACGAGAAATACGACCTGACCAGCTTCCACAAGGGCATCCGCTCCTGGGCCCGGATCCTGGCGGCGCTGGCGGAGAAGTAGGCCGTAGGTTGGGTTCGCGGAAGCGAACCCAACACTCTTCGCCGCCTGTTGATGTTGGGTTCGCCCAACGGCGAACCCAACCTACGAAGCCGATCACCCCAGGTGGAAGCTGGCCATGGCGGCGATGCGTCCCCGGTCGCTCGGGTGGCGGTCGCCGCCGCGGCGCATGTGGCGCAGCCGGCGCAGCTCCGGCACCTCGCGGCGGCGCAGATGGTCGAGCAGCGCGGCGTGGCTGGAGGGCACGGTGATCGTCATCGGCCCCGCCGGCGCGAGGGCGGAGAGCGCCGCGACCAGGGCCACCGCGGTCTCCTGGTCCTCGGCCAGGACCGGGCCGACCCGGTCGGGGTGGCGCAGCCCGTAGCCGATCACCCGTCCGTCACGGCGGCAGACCACGCCGGCCGGGTGCTCGCGGAACAGCGCCGTGAGCCCGGTCGTGCGGTCCGCGCCGAACACTGCCGAATCATAGGCCGCGACGGCCGGCAGGTCGGCCTCCGTCATCGGCGCGAGGCCGGGCACCGACGGCGCTTCGACCGGCGCCTTCGCCTCCAGCACCACCGAGGCATCGACATCGACGAAGCCGAGCTTCTCGTACAGCGGCGCGCCGGAAGGCGAGGCGTCGAGCAGGATCACGCGGTCGGCCGGCACCGGCGCCAGCGCCGCCTCGACGATGCGGCGGCCGAAGCCGCGGCCCTGCATCGCCGGGTCGGTGCCGACGATGCCGAGATAGGCCACCCGGCCGTAATCCACCACCGCTGCGGCGGCGCGCAGCGCGCCGTCCGCCTCCAGCACATGGATGGCGGCATCTGGCATGCGGGACAGCCGGGCGACGGTCGGCCCGAAGCGCGGGCTGCCATAGGCCGCGGCCAGCAGCGCCGCCAGCGCCTCCGCCTCCTCCGGCCGCATCCGGCGGCAGACCGGCGTCATCCGACCGCCACCAGCACGGCGCCGCCGCCGATCAGCGCCACGCCGAGCCAGGCCAGCCCGGACAGCGACTCGCCCAGCACGATCGCGCCGAACACCGCCACCAGCACGACGCTGAGCTTGTCGATCGGCGCCACCTGCCCCGCCTGGCCGAGCTTGAGCGCCCGGAAGTAGCAGAGCCAGGAGGCCCCGGTGGCGAGGCCGGACAGCACCAGGAAGAGCCAGGTCCGGCCGGAGATCGAGGAGGCCGGCTGGAACTGCCCGGTGGCCGCGACGATGCCGCCGATCGCCAGCAGGATGACGACGGTGCGGATGAAGGTGGCGAGGTCGGAGCTGATCGCCTCGATCCCGATCTTGGCGAAGATCGCGGTCAGGGCGGCGAAGACGGCGGAGAGCAGCGCCCAGAGCTGCCAGGAGGAGAGGAGGTTCATGCGGGTCGACTCGGCTTGCGGGAGCACCGAGCCACCTTGGCCCCGATCCCGAGCGCAGCGGAAGGGGCCGCGGCGATGCGCCAGCCATGTGGCGGCGCATGACGCTTGCGAGCGCCGGACGGCATCGTTATTTTCAAAGAATGGACTTTGACAATGATCCTTCCCGGGGGCCGGCGACGGCGGCGGAGCGGCTGCTCCTGCTGCTGAAGACCCGCGGCAGCCAGAGCGCATCCGCGCTCGGCGCCGCGCTCGGCACCACCGGGGAGGCGGCGCGGCAGCAGCTGGTCAAGCTGGCCGAGGCCGGGTTGGTCGAGTCGGCGCCGCAGCGCGCCGGGGTCGGCCGGCCGGTCCAGCTCTGGTCCCTCACCGCCGCCGGCCACGCCCGGTTCCCCGACGGCCATGCCGAGATGGTGGCCGGGCTGATCGCCGGCGTCCGGCGCGAGCTGGGCGACGCGGCGCTCGACCGGCTGATCGCCGCGCGCGAGGCCGAGACCTTCGCCCGCTATGCCGACGCGGTGGCGGGCGCGACGACGCTGCGCGACCGCATCGCCACCCTGGCTGGCCTTCGCACCCGCGAGGGCTACATGGCTGGGTGGGAGGAAGACGAAAACGGCTTCCTTCTGGTCGAGAATCATTGTCCGATCTGCGCCGCGGCGGCCGCCTGCCAGGGCTTCTGCCGCTCCGAGCTCGACTTGTTCCGCCGCGTGCTCGGGCCGGAGGCCCGGGTGGAGCGCACGGAGCACATCCAGGCGGGGGCGCGCCGTTGCGCCTACCGCATCCTTCCACAACCAAGCCGATCAGAAAGTGAGCACCACCATGGCGTTTGAACTCCCCTCCCTGCCCTACTCGCAGAACGCCCTCGCCGAGCGCGGCATGTGCCAGGAGACGCTGGAGCTGCATCACGGCAAGCACCACCAGGCCTATGTCACGGCGCTGAACGGCTTCGTCGAGAAGGACGATTCGCTGAAGGGCAAGTCGCTCGAGGAGATCGTCACCTTCGCCTACGGCAAGGACAACCTGGCGCCGGTGTTCAACAACGCCGGCCAGCATTGGAACCACATCCTGTTCTGGCAGAACCTGTCGCCGAACGGCGGCGGCATCCCGGGTGCGCTGGAGAAGAAGATCACCGAGGATCTCGGCGGCGTGCAGGCTTTCAAGGACGCCTTCAAGGCGGCCGCGATCGGCCAGTTCGGCTCCGGCTGGGCCTGGCTGGTGCTGGGCAAGGACGGCAAGCTGAAGATCACCAAGACCCCGAACGGATCGAACCCGCTCGCCACCGGCGAGGGCAAGGTGCTGCTCGGCCTCGACGTGTGGGAGCACAGCTACTATCTGGACTTCCGCAACCGTCGTCCGGACTACGCCCAGAACTTCCTCGACAAGCTCGCCAACTACGAGTTCGCCGAGGCCCAGCTCAAGGCCGCCTGACGCCGACACCGCCCGCCAGTCAGGTTTCCTGCAAGGGAACCGGGCTGGCGGGCGCCCTTTTCCGACGGCCCTCAGGGACAGACCTTGGTCGCGCGCACCTCGCTTCGCCTCAACCCGGACCCGCGGCACCCGCCGGCCGTTCCCCGAGCCCGTTTCGCCGAGGCGCTGTCGCGCCTGACCGCGACCATCTGCGTGGTGGCGGCGGCGGAGCCCGACGGCACCCGGCATGGCCGCACCGCCACGGCGGTGATGTCGCTGGCGGCAGACCCGCCGACCATGCTGGTCTCGATCGATCGGACCAGCGCCATGGCCGGGGTGATCGAGGCCACCGAAGGCTTCTCCGTCGCCATGCTGGCCGAGCACCAGGACGAGGTCGCAGACGCCTTCGCCGGCAGGCTGCCGATCGACCGCTCCGAGCGCTTCACCCGCGGCACCTGGTCCGCCTGGCCGTCCGGCCGGCCGAAGCTGGAGGAAGCGGTCGCCGTGATCGACTGCCACCTGATCGGCCTGACCGAGGTGTCGACCCACATCCTGTTCGTCGGCCTCGTCACCGAGGTCGAGACCCGCGACGCCTCCCCCCTGCTCTGGAGCCTGCGCCGCTACGCCGGCGTCGCCGCACGCCCGGCCGCGACGCCCGGGGTGGATGAGGACTGAATCATGGCATTTCAGGCCTGATCCGCAGCATCAGGGTCATGGGCTGCACCGGCGATTCCTGGAATCCGTAGTGCTCGTAGAACCGTTTGGCCCGCTCGTGCAGCGCGTGGACGAGCAGGGCACGGACCCCGGCATTCTGCGAGATGGCCTGGACACGGAGCACTGCATCCTGCAGCAGCGCTGCTCCCAGTGCGATGCCTTGGGCGTGGAGATCGACCGCGAGCCTCGCCAGCATCATCACGGGCACCGGATCGGGCATGTTGCGCCGGACAGCACCGGTCGCATCCCGATGCGCGACGGCCCCTGCAGACAATGCGTAGTAGCCGAAAACGCGATGCTCGGCATCGGCCACGACGAAGGTGCGGCTGGCTCCGCTCAAATGGTTGGCCAGCGCCCGACGCTTCAGCCAGTCGTTGAGCGATGGCTCGCCGCAATCGAACGCGTCGAGGTGGTGGGCTGCAGCCAGAGGCCGTGGCGCCGAGAGCTGCAAGCTCACGCTTTGCCGGTGCGCCAGGGAGCCTTGACGGCCATCAGGCGTTCAAAGCCGGGATTGGCGGCCGGCGGCGCGTCGAGCATGCTCGTGAACTGCCGGAACTTTTCCGCGTCCAGGTTGAAAAAGACCTGATCGAGCATGATCGACTGCGCCCGCTCGCAGGCGGTTTCCAACATGAAATCCGAGCGGCTCTTGCCCAGCAGGTCCGCAGCACGGTCGATTAGATCTCGCTGCTCGGGCAGAGCGCGCAGATTGATGGCGGCATCACGCATGGTCCACCTCACGCTCGCATACACAATTGCCACACAAGATGGAGAATGTGTAGCGAATGTCAATACAACCTACTCGTGCCCGTGCCCGTCCTCCGGCAGGTCGAGCTTGAACGCCTCTTTCAGCTCCGAGATCTGGCCCGGCGACAGCAGGCGCGGGTTCAGGCCGCGCAGCAGCAGGTGCAGCTTCGCCGTCTCCTCCAGCTCCTCGGTCGCATAGACCGCGGCCTCCAGGCTCTCGCCCGCCACCACCGGGCCGTGATTGGCCAGCAGCACGGATGAATAGCGCCCGGCGAGGCCGCGGATGGCGTCGGCCACCGCCGGGTCGCCCGGCCGGTAGTAGGGCACCAGCGCCGTCGCCCCGACCCGCATCAGGTAATAGGCGGTCAAGGCCGGCAGCACCGCCTTCGGGTCGATGCCCGGCAGCATCGACACCGCGACCGAATGGGTCGAGTGCAGATGGACGATGGCGCGGGCCGAGCCGCGCGTCTCGTAGAGGGCGCCGTGCAGCGGGATCTCCTTGGTCGGCTTGTCGCCCGACAGCAGCCGGCCCTCGGCGTCGAGCCGCGACAGCCGCGCCGGGTCGAGGAAGCCGAGCGAGGCGTTGGTCGGCGTCACCAGCCAGCCGCCATCGTCCAGCCGCACGCTGATGTTGCCGGAGGAGCCGGGCGTCAGCCCGCGCTCGAACAGCGAGCGGCCGAAGCGGCAGATGTCCTCGCGCAGCCTGGTCTCGTCCATGGGTCCTTCCTTCCGATACCGGTCAGGCGGTGGCGCCGGCGATGAGCTCGAAGCCGAGATCGACGACCGCCGGCGGCTCGCGACCGCAGACCAGCCGCGCCCCGACCTCCCCCATCTCCACCCGCGGCGAGCGGATGGTGGAGAGGGGCTGCGGCAGCGCCTGGGCCAGGTCGAGCCCGTTGAAGCCGAACAGCGCCACCCGGTCCGGCACGGCGATGCCGCGGGCGAGGCACAGGAAGCAGCCGCCCATCGCCATGTCGTCGTTGGAGAAATAGACCGCGTCGACCCGGTCGCCACGGTCGTCCCGGTCGAGGATGCGGGCCAGCCCTTCCCGCCCGGAGGCGGCGGAGGAGCGGCCCGGCAGCAGCTCGGTCGCGACCAGCGCCGCCGGGCTCTCCGACAGCGCCTCGCGGAAGCCCTCGAACCGCTTGGCTGCGCGCCGGTCATGGCCGAGATCGTGGCCGACATAGGCGAGGCGGCGATAGCCGCGCTCGACCAGATGACGGGCGCTGGCCCGGCCGACCGCACGGTTCGACAGGCCGACGACGATGTCGAGCCCGGTGCCGTCGAGGTCCATCAGCTCGGCCACGCGGATCCCGGCTTTGGCCAGCATCGCCCGGCCGCGGTCGGTGTGCTCCAGCCCGGTGACGATCAGCCCGGCCGGGCGCCAGGCCAGCATCGCCTCGATCAGCCCCTCCTCCCGCGCCGGATCGTAGTCGGTGACGCCGACGACCGGCCGGTACCCGGCGGCGTCGAGCACGCCTTCGACCCCGCGCAGCACGTCGGGGAAGACGATGTTGGCGAGCGACGGGATGATCACCCCGACCAGGTTCGAGCCGGCGGAGGACAGGGTGCCGGCCAGGCGGTTCGGCACATAGCCCAGGCGCCGCACCACCTCCAGCACCCGCTCGCGCGTCTCCCCGGCCACCGGCCCGCCGCGCAGCACCCGCGACGCGGTGATCTTGCTGACCCCGGCGGCGCGCGCGACATCCGCCAGCGTGATGCCCCTGGGATCGGGCCGTCTCGTGCGCGCCATCGGGATCCTGTCTCTGGATTCGCAGCCCATGCATCCGGCATCGGCGTCACGATAGCGGTATCATAGCCAACCCGAAGCCCGAAGGATCTACACGACTTTTCCCTTTGCCGCGCCGGTCAACCTCGTATGATATCGGTATCAATCAATCTGCCGGATGCTGGCCTGCGATGCGATCCGAACGGTCGGGATCGCCGGCCGGGAGATCGGGCGAGGAGAACCGGAGATGCAGAACGCCACTCGAAAGGCCGCCGTGATCGGGCTGGGCTCGATGGGGCTGGGCATGGCTCTGTCGCTGCGCCGGGCCGGATTCGAGGTCGCCGGCTGCGACCTGTCCGCCGCCGCCGTCGAGCGCCTGGTCGCCGCCGGCGGCGCCGGTGCCAAGACCCCGGCCGAAGCCGCCGCGGGCGCCGATATCGTGGTCTCGGTCGTGGTCAACGCGGCCCAGACCGAGTCGGTGCTGTTCGGCGAGGCCGGCTGCGCCGCGGCGATGCCGGAGGGGGCGGTGTTCGTGTCGTCCGCCACCATGGCGCCGGAAGCGGCGCGGACCATGGCCGAGCGGCTGGAGGCGACCGGCCGGCACTATCTCGACGCCCCGATCAGCGGCGGCGCCCAGCGCGCGGCGGAGGGGGCGCTGACCATCCTCGCCTCCGGCAGCGCCGCCGCCTTCGCTGCGGCCCGGCCGGCGCTCGACGCCATGGCGGCGAAGCTGTACGAGCTCGGCGACGCCCCGGGCACCGGCGCCGCCTTCAAGATGGTGAACCAGCTGCTGGCCGGGGTGCACATCGCCGCCGCCTGCGAGGCGATCGCCTTCGCCGCCCGCCAGGGCCTGGACATCCGCAAGGTCTATGAGGTGATCACCGCCTCGGCCGGCAATTCCTGGATGTTCGAGAACCGCATCCCGCATGTGCTGGACGGCGACTATGCGCCGCGCAGCGCGGTCGACATTTTCACCAAGGATCTCGGTATCGTCATGGACATGGCGCGCAGCGGGAAGTTCCCGGTGCCGGTGGCCGGCGCCGCCCTGCAGATGTTCCTGATGACCGCCGCCGCCGGCATGGGCCGGGACGACGACGCCTCGGTCGCCCGGCTCTATGCCCGGATCGCCGGCCTCGACCTGCCCGGCGCGAAGAAGGAGGATTAGGCCGATGCCGCGCTTCGCCGCCAATCTCAGCCTGATGTTCACCGAGTGGGACTTCCTCGACCGCTTCGACGCGGCGGCCGGGGCGGGCTTCACCGCGGTCGAATACCTGTTCCCCTACGAGCACCCGCCCGAGGCGATCGCCGAACGGCTGTCGCGCAACGGCCTGACCCAGGCGCTGTTCAACCTGCCGCCCGGCGACTGGGCCAAGGGCGAGCGCGGCCTGGCCGCCCTGCCCGAGCGGGCGGAGGAGTTCCGCGCCTCGGTCGCCACCGCCCTGACCTATGCCGAGGCCACCGGCGTCGGCCGCGTGCACATGATGAGCGGCAATGCCGACCCCGCCGACCCGCGGGCGCAGCGGGCCTGGCGCGAGGCGACGTCCTTTGCCGCCGAGGCCTTCGCCGCCAAGGGCGTCGACCTGCTGCTGGAGCCGCTGAACACCCGCGACATGCCGGGCTATTTCCTGGGCGGCTTCGACCGGGCCGCGGCGCTGATCGGCGAGCTGGGCCTGCCCAACCTGAAGCTGCAGTTCGACTGCTACCACCGGCAGATCCTGCATGGCGACGTGACCATGGCCCTGCGGGCGCTGCTGCCGATCACCGCCCATGTCCAGATCGCCAGCGTGCCCGGCCGGCACGAGCCGGACATCGAGGAGCTGAACTATCCGTTCCTGTTCCAGGAGCTGGAGCGGCTGGGCTATGCCGGCTTCATCGGCTGCGAGTACCGGCCCCGCGCCGGCACGCTCGAAGGCCTCGGCTGGTTCGCGCCCTATGCCGGCCGCCGCGAAGGATGAGGAGGAGACGATGACCCTCGTGCTCGGCTGCGTCGCCGACGACTACACCGGCGCCTCCGACCTGGCGAACACCCTGTCCAAGGCGGGCTTGCGCACCGTCCAGACCATCGGCGTGCCGCGCGACGACCTGGATCTTCCCGCGGTCGACGCCGTGGTGGTGGCGCTGAAGAGCCGGTCGATCCCGGCCGCCGAGGCGGTGGAGCGCAGCCTGGCGGCCGCGCGCTGGCTGCGCAGCCGCGGCGCCGGCCATGTGCTGTTCAAGATCTGCTCGACCTTCGATTCGACCAATGCCGGCAACATCGGCCCGGTGACCGATGCGCTGCGGGCCGAGATCGGCGCCGGCCCGGCCCTGGTCACCCCCGCCTTCCCGGAGACCGGGCGGACCGTCTATCTCGGCCATCTCTTCGTCGGCGCCGTGCCGCTGCACGAGAGCCCGCTGAAGGACCACCCGCTGAACCCGATGCGGGATTCGAATCTGGTCCGCGTGCTGGGCCGGCAGAGCCGGGCACCGGTCGCCCTGCTGCCCCTGGCCACGGTGGAGGCCGGGCCGGAGACGGTGCGGACCTATCTCCGCCAACTGGCCGTCGAAGGCGCCGGCGCGGTGATCGCCGACGCGGTGCTGGACCGGCATCTGGAGACGCTGGGCGTGGCGGCGCTGGACCAGCCGATCTCGACCGGCGCCTCCGGTCTGGGCCTCGGCCTCGCCCGGGCGCTGGTCGCCGCCGGCCGGATCACGGCCGCGGGCGGGACCGAAGCGCCGGTCCCGACGGGCGGCCCGGCCGCGATCCTGGCCGGCAGCTGCTCGCAGGCGACGCTGGGCCAGATCGCGACGGCGGAGCGGAGCATGCCCGTCCTGCGTCTCGACCCCGAGGCGCTGGCCGGCGATCCCGGCGAGGTCGGGCGGGCCCTCGCCTGGGCCGAGGGGCATCGCGCCGAGGGACCGGTGCTGATCGCCAGCAGCGCGCCGCCCGAGCAGGTGGCGGCGGTGCAGCAGAAGCTGGGCCGCGACGCCGCCGGCCATGCCATCGAGCAGGCGATGGCGCGGATCGCCCTCGGCCTGGTCGAGGCCGGCGTCCGCCGGCTGGTGGTGGCGGGCGGCGAGACCTCCGGCGCGGTGGTCGACGCCCTGGCCCTGCCCGCCTTCCGCATCGGCGCCGAGATCGCCCCGGGCGTGCCGGTGCTCTATACGGTCGGCCGCGAGCCGCCGATGGTGCTGGCCCTGAAATCCGGCAATTTCGGCGGCCCGGACTTCTTCGCCGATGCGCTCAAGGCGATGCCGTAGGGCACCGCTTCAGAGGATCACCGGCTCCGGCTCCAGCGCCACGCCGTAGGTGGCACGGACGTCGCTCTGGATCTGCCGGGCCAGGTCGAGGATCTCGGCCCCGGTGGCGCCACCGCGGTTGACCAGGACCAGCGCCTGGCGGTCGTGCACCGCGGCTTGGCCGACCGCCCGCCCCTTCCAGCCGCAGCGGTCGATCAGCCAGCCGGCGGCCAGTTTCACCCGGCCGTCCGGCTGTGGATAGCCGACGATGCCGGGGAAGGACGCGGCCAGGTCGTCATACTGCGCCCCCGGCACGATCGGGTTCTTGAAGAAGCTGCCGGCGTTACCGATCACCGCCGGGTCCGGCAGCTTCTGCCGCCGCACCGCCACCACCGCCTCGAAGATCTCCGCCGCCGTAACGTCGGTGCGGTCGCCGAACACCCGCGCCAGGTCGGGATAGGCCGTCACCGGCGTCCAGGGCCGCGGCAGGCGCAGGGTCACGCCGGTGACGATCCAGCGCTCCGGCTCGCGCTTGAACAGGCTGTCGCGATAGCTGAACCGGCAGGCGGCGCGATCGAGCGTGACGAAGCCGCCGGTCGCGGTGTCGAACGCGCGCAGGCTCTCGAATCGCTCCTCCAGCTCCACCCCATAAGCGCCGATGTTCTGGATCGGCGCGGCCCCGGCCGTGCCCGGGATCAGCGCCAGATTCTCCAGCCCCGGCTGGCCCTGGGCGATGGTCCAGGCCACCAGCTCGTGCCAGACCTCGCCGGCCCCGGCCTCGACCAGCACCGCCTCCGCGCTTTCCCCTACCAGCCGACGGCTGGGGATGCGCATCAGCAGCGTCAACCCGTCGAAATCGCCGGTCAGCACGACATTGCTGCCGCCGCCCAGCAGCCGGCGCGGCAGCCCGGCGAAGCGCGGATCCGCCAGCGCCATCGGCAGGTCGGCCTCGTCACGGATCTCCACGGCGTAGCGGCTGCGCGCGGCGATGCCGAAGCTGTTGGCGGATTGCAGCGGGTGGTCGGTCAGGATCTGATACATCAGGAAGGCATGGCGGCTTCGGGACGGTGGCCCATCTTCAACTGTCATGCCCGGGCTTGACCCGGGCATCCAGAAGATGTCGAGGCCCTCTGGATTGCCGGGTCAAGCCCGGCAATGACAAGAAGAAAAGATCGTCGGGGCTCCTATACGATCTCGTCGATCAGCTTGGCGATCAGCGCCTGGATGAAGCTGTCGCGGCCCTCGGCGGTGCGGACGAAGGCGCCGATGCCGCCGATCACCTGCTGCCGGTAATAGCCTTCGAGCCAGTCGTATTCGTCGAGGATGACCAGCGCATTGACCGTCACCCCGGCCGTCTCCGCCGCATCGCGGGCCAGCGTGGGATCCAGCCCGGCGTTGGAGAAGCCGTTCGAGACGATGTCGATGGTCTGGCGCGGGCTGTCGAAGCCGCTGCCCTTGAACAGCTCGAGCGCGTCGAGCACGGCGCTGCCGACCGCGGTCGACCCGGTCTCCTGCCCCGCCGGTGCCGCCAGCACGGCCTCGGCGAAGGCGTCGGCATCGGCCGCGTTGGCGAGGCGGCGCCAGGGCAGCAGCACCTTCAGGCTGTGCGGACCGTCGAAGCGGGCCATCGTCACCGCGATCCCGCCGCGTGGGCCGGCGGCGATCGCCGCCTTGACCTTCTCGTCGCGGAAGGCGGCGGCATGGCCGCGCAGCTGGAAGTCGAGCGCGCCGGCGGTGATGCTGGCCGAGGCATCGACCAGCAGGACCAGCTCGAGATCGACCGGCTCTCCCGCCGGCGCAGGTTTGGGCTCCGGCGACGGGCTCTGAGCCGCGAGCGGCCGGGCCAGCAGCGCGCCCGCCAGCCAGCCGGCGAAGTGCCGCCGCCTCATGGCGCCAGCGTTGCCAGGAAATCGTCGGCGTCGCGCCAGAAGGCGCTGCGGATGTCGTCGCGTTCCATCAGGATCTCGTGCCGGGCGTCCGGATAGACGCTGACCCGGCACTGCGGCATCCGTTGGGCGACCCGTCGGGAGGCCGCGTTGTCGACCAGCCTCTCCTGCCCGGCCAGCAGCATCAGCACCGGCACCCCGATGGACGGTGCCTCACGCGTGATCGCCGCGGAGGATCGGAAGGCGGCCGCCAGCCAGCCCCAGGTGATGCCCGAGACGCGGTAGTCCGGATGGTCGCGGAACCAGTCGGCCTGGATGCGGTTGCGCACCGGGTCGCTGGACAAGAGGCGCCGCGGATCGAGCAGGCGCTCGGAGTCGTAGGCTCCCTCGCCCAGCGCATAGCGCCGCCCGCGGCCGAAGGATGCGGCCATGGACGACAGCAGCCGCGCCGCCTGGCGCGCATAGGACTGGGCGATCGGCATGACCATCGGCGCGGTCAGGATCGCGCCCGCTGCGAGGTTCGGCCGGCCTGCCAGCAGGCGCAGCGCCAGATGCCCGCCCATGGAATGGCCGAGCAGGATCAGCGGCCCCTCCCCCGCCGGCCGCACCACCTGGTCGATCAGGAGAGCGGCGTCGCGCACCAGCGGATCGAAGCTGTCGTAATGGCCGGTCTCGTCGCCCGTCGGCGTGCGCGACGACAGGCCCTGGCCGCGCCAGTCGAAGCCGAAGACGCGAAAACCGCGGGCGATCAGCTCGCCCGCGGTCTCGCGGTACTTCTCGATGAACTCGCTGCGGCCGTTCAGGATCAGCACGGTGCCGCGCACCCGCCCCTCCGGCTCCGGCCACACGGCCCAGCGCAGCCGCGCCCCGTCCGGCGTCGTCAGGACATCGGTGCGGGGCACGGCTGCGAGGTCCATCAGGTCACTCGGCCTTGACCTCGGCCTTCAGCGCCGCCTGCGCCGCGGCCAGGCGGGCGATCGGCACCCGGTAGGGCGAGCAGGAGACGTAGTCGAGCCCGACCGATTCGCAGAAATGGATCGAGGCCGGGTCCCCGCCATGCTCGCCGCAGATGCCGAGCTTGATGCCCGAGCGGGTCTTGCGGCCGCGCTCCGCCGCCAGCGACACCAGCTCGCCCACCCCGTCGCGGTCGAGGGTGACGAACGGGTCCTGCTCCAGGATGCCGGCGCGGGTGTAGTCCGGCAGGAAGGTGCCGGCATCGTCGCGGCTGATGCCGAAGGTGGTCTGGGTCAGGTCGTTGGTGCCGAAGGAGAAGAACTCCGCCGTCTCCGCCAGCTCATGCGCCCTGAGCGCCGCGCGCGGCAGCTCGATCATGGTGCCGATGAGGTAGTCGAGCTTGATCCCCTTCTCCTTTTCGACCGCGGCGGCCACCGCCACGATCGCGGCCTTGAGGATGTCGAGCTCCTTCTTCGAGAAGGCGAGCGGGATCATGATCTCCGGCGTCACCGTCTCGCCGGACGCGGCCTGGACCTCGGCCACCGCCTCGAAGATCGCCCGCGCCTGCATCTCGTAGATCTCCGGGAAGGAGATGCCGAGACGGCAGCCGCGATGACCGAGCATCGGGTTGCTCTCGTGCAGCTGGGCGGTGCGGTGCCGCACCCGGCCGAGATCGACCCCGGCGATCCGGGCGACCTCCTCCAGGTCCTCCTCGGTCCGCGGCAGGAACTCGTGCAGCGGCGGGTCGAGCAGCCGGATGGTCACCGGCAGGCCCTTCATGATGGTGAACAGCTCGACGAAATCCTGCCGCTGCATCGGCAGGATCTCGGCCAGCGCCGCCTTCCGCGCCTCCACCGATTCGGCCACGATCATGCGGCGTACGGCGGTGATGCGGTCGGCCTCGAAGAACATGTGCTCGGTGCGGCACAGGCCGATGCCCTCGGCGCCGAACTTGCGCGCGGTGCGGGCGTCGAGCGGGGTCTCGGCATTGGTGCGGATCTTCATCCGCCGCACCGCATCGGCCCAGCCCATCAGCTTGGCGAAGTCGCCGGACAGCTCCGGCTGCACCGTCGGCACCTCGCCCTTCATCACCTCGCCGGCGGCGCCGTCGATGGTGATGACGTCGCCGGCCTTCAGCGTGACGCCGCCGACCGAGACGGTCTTCGCCTTGGTGTCGATGCGCAGCTCGCCGGCGCCGGAGACGCAGGCCCGGCCCATGCCGCGGGCCACCACCGCCGCGTGGCTGGTCATGCCGCCACGGGTGGTGAGGATGCCGGCGGCGGCGTGCATGCCGTGGATGTCCTCAGGGCTGGTCTCCTCGCGCACCAGGATCACCTTGTCGCCCATCTGGGCCAGGGTCTCGGCCTCGTCCGCGGTCAGCACGATCTTGCCCGAGGCGGCGCCGGGCGAGGCCGGCAGCCCCTTGGCGATGACCTCGCGCTTGGCCTTCGGGTCCAGCGTCGGGTGCAGCAGCTGGTCGAGCGCCTGCGGCTCGACCCGGCGCACCGCCTCGCGCTGGTCGATCAGCCCGGCCTCGGCCAGCTCGACCGCGATGCGCAGCGCCGCGGCGGCGGTGCGCTTGCCGTTGCGGGTCTGCAGGATGTAGAGCCGGCCCTGCTGGACCGTGAACTCGATGTCCTGCATGTCGCGGTAATGGCTTTCCAGCCGGTCGCGGATGTCGCAGAGCTGCCGGAAGGTCTCCGGCATCGTCTCCTCCATCGACGGCAGGTCGCTGCCCGCCGCCTCGCGCGACACCTTGGTCAGGTTCTGCGGCGTGCGGATGCCGGCGACCACGTCCTCGCCCTGGGCGTTGACCAGGTACTCGCCGTAGAAGGCGTTCTCGCCGGTCGACGGGTTGCGGGTGAAGGCGACGCCGGTGGCGCAGTCGTCGCCCATGTTGCCGAACACCATGGCCTGGACGGTGACCGCCGTGCCCCAGCTGGCCGGGATGTCGTGCAGCCGGCGGTAGGTGATGGCGCGCTGGTTCATCCAGGAGCCGAACACGGCGCCGACCGCGCCCCACAGCTGGTCCTTCGGGTCCTGCGGGAAAGGCTGGCCGAGATCGGTCTGGACCACGCCCTTGTAGCGATCGACCAGGGACTTCAGGTCGGCAGCCGTCAATTCCGTGTCGAGCGATACGCCGCGCTCGCGCTTGATGCCCTCGAGCTCGTCCTCGAAGCGGTAATGCTCCACCCCCAGCACGACGTCGCCATACATCTGGATGAAGCGGCGATAGCTGTCATAGGCGAAGCGCTCGTCGCCGGTGCGGGCCGCGAGGCCGCCGACGGTCTCGTCGTTGAGGCCGAGGTTGAGCACCGTGTCCATCATGCCCGGCATCGAGGCACGGGCGCCGGAGCGGACCGAGACCAGCAGCGGGTTCGCCTTGTCCCCGAACCTGGCGCCGACCAGGCCCTCGATCGCGGCCAGCGCGGCCTGGACCTGCTCCGCCAGCTCGTCCGGATAGGTCCGGCCGTGGTCGTAGTAGTAGGAGCACAGCTCGGTGGTGATGGTGAAGCCGGGCGGCACCGGCAGCCCCAGAACGCTCATCTCGGCGAGATTGGCCCCCTTGCCGCCGAGCAGGTTGCGCATGTCGGCGCGGCCGTCGGCCTTGCCGTTCCCGAAGCCGTAGACCCATTTGGTCATTTCGTTCTTTTCTCCGCCTTGGCGTTCGTGGGAGACGTTGGTCCGATCTTAGACCGGAAACGGCGGAAGCGGTACGCCGGCCCAGGACCGGGCGTTCGGACGGGCGACGGGCAGACAGCCGCCTCCAGGGCCCTTGCGGTCGGATTCATCGTACCTCCGCCTCGATCCAGCGCAGCGGGAACAACGGTTCGATCCCCGCGCGTGTTCCGTGTCTTGCAGCGCAGCGAGGCGACGAAGTCAAGCGCGGAAAAGCCGCGGAATTCCTCAGAGTTTTATCTGTTTGCAATGCAACATGGCCGATTCTGGAGTTGCTAAGGGCGAAGATGGAAATCTGTGTGCATTTGATAAGCGGACATATCTGATAACGGTCATTCGAAGGCTTCCGCATCGATATGCCGATGCCGTCGCATCCACCCGAAAACACGAATGAATCTGTCTCACAGGTACGACCAGCCGACAATTCGCCCGATCGCGGTATCGCTTCGGCAGCGTCAGGAGTGCCACGTCGCCGCCCCTTGGGCACGGCTTCGACACGACGATGGAACAGCGGTCGGGTTCTTCGCACAAAAGTGAACCCGACCGCGGCTACCCCTCGACCCGAGAGAAGTCGGCGACCGCATCCATCGAGCGCGCCAGATCCTCCAGCAGTGCCAGGCGATTGCGGCGCAGCGCCGGGTCCGGATCATTGACCAGAACCGCGTCGAAGAAGGCGTCGACCGCGGGCCGCCAGCCGGCCAGCGTGGTCATCGCCCCTCCGAAATCGCCGGCCGCCAGCGCCGTCTTCAGCGGCTGCGCATCCGCCTCCAATCGCTCGAACAGCGCCCGCTCCTCGGCCATGGCGAAGCGGGCGGGGTCGACCGCGCCGAAGCCCTCCACCCCGTCCTTCTTGCGCTCGATCCGGACGATGTTGCCGGCGCGGCGATAGGCGGTGAGGAGGTTGGCGCCGTCCTCGCTGCCCAGGAAGCCGGCCAGGGCCTCGGCCCGGCCGAGCAGACGCAGCAGGTCGTCCTCGGCGCCGATGGCGAAGACCGCGTCGATCAGGTCGTGGCGCACGCCCTTCTCGCGCATCGCCACCTTGAGCCGATCGGCGATGAAGGACAGCAGATCCTCGACCACGGTGACCTGGTCGCGCAGCGGCACGACGGGCGGACGGCCGACCTGCACGCTTTCCGGGACGCGGCCGCCTCCGTCACGCGACTGCTCCAGGCGCGCATAGCCGGCGGTCGTCCCGCTCTCGTACAGCCGATGGGCGGTGGCGAAAGCCTCGCGCAGCGGCAGGGTGGCGCGGTTCTCGACGACCAGCCGGATCACGCCGAGCGCGGCGCGGCGCAGCGCATAGGGGTCGCGGCTGCCGGTCGGCTTCTCGTCGATGGCGAAGAAACCGGCCAGGGTGTCGAGCTTGTCGGCCAGCGCCACGGCGATCGAGACCGGCGCGGTCGGGCAGCGGTCGCCCGGCCCCACTGGCTTGTAATGGTCGGCGATCGCCTCGGCGACGTCCGGTGCCTCGCCCTGGGCCAGGGCGTAGTAGCGACCCATCAGCCCCTGCAGCTCCGGGAATTCGCCGACCATACCGGAGGTCAGGTCGGCCTTGGCCAGCCGCGCTGCGCGGTCCGCCCGGGCCGGGTCGGCACCGAGCTTCGGCGCCAGCCAGGCAGCCAGCGCCGCCATGCGTTCGACCTTCTGCGCCACGCTGCCGAGCTTGGCGTGGAAGATGATCGGCTCCAGGTCCTTGACCCGGCTCTCCAGCGGGGCCTTGCGGTCCTGGTCCCAGAAGAACTTGGCGTCCGACAGGCGGGCGCGCAGCACCCGCTCATTGCCGGCGACGACGGTGGCGCCGCCGTCCTTCGTCTCGGTGTTGGCGACCACGGCGAAACGCGGCGCCAGCTTGCCATCGGCCCCCTCCAGGGCGAAGTAGCGCTGATGGGTGCGCATCGAGGTGACCAGAACCTCCTCCGGCACCTCCATGAAGGCGTCGTCGATGCGGCCGAGATGGGCCACCGGCCATTCGACCAGCCCCGCCACTTCCTCCAGCAGGCCGGGATCGTCGCGCAGCACCAGGCCGGCGGCCTTGGCCTGGCCTTCGACCTGCTCGCGGATCAGCGCCTTTCGCTCCTCGCGGTCGAGCACGACATAGGCGTCGAGCAGCTTCGCCTTGTAGTCGGCGAGGCCGCCGACCGTGATCCGGCCGGGCGCCAGGAAGCGATGGCCCACCGTCGAAGCGACGGCCTCCTCGGCGCCCTCGGCAGAGCCGTCGATGTCCGGCTTGTGCAGGTCGTAGCGGAACGGGACCAGCCTGCCGTCGAACAGTGCCAGCACATGGTGCAGCGGGCGCACCCAGCGCACCACCTGCTCCGCCGCGCGCATCGATTTCGGCCAGGGCAGGCCGAGGATCGCCTTGCGGATCACTTCCGGCAGCAGCTCCGCGGTCGGGCCGCCGGGGATGGTCAGGCTGGCGAACCAGATCTTGCCCTTGGGCGTGTCGCGCTGCTCGCACTGGTCGAGCGTCAGGCCGGTCGACTTCAGAAAGCCGTCGATCGCCTGCTGCGGCGCGTCGACCTTCGGCCCCTTGCGCTCCTCTACCACATCGGGCCGCACCGCCGGCAGGCCGTCGACCACCAGGGCGAGGCGCCGCGGCGTGACGAAGGCCTCGGCCCGGTCGAAGGCCAGCCCGGCCGCCTTCAGCGCGTCGGTGACGAGGGTTTTCAGATCCTCCGCGGCGCGCGCCTGCATACGGGCCGGGATCTCCTCGGAGAAGAGTTCGAGCAGGAATTCAGCCATGTCAGCCCCCCTCAGGCCGCGTCCAGCCAGAGTCGGCAGCAGGCCCGGGCGAGGTCGCGCACGCGGCCGATATAAGCGGCACGCTCGACCACGGAGATCACGCCGCGGGCGTCGAGCAGGTTGAAGGTGTGCCCTGCCTTCAGGCACTGGTCATAGGCCGGCAGCGCCAGGCGGCGTTCCAGCAGCGCCTTGCACTCCTGCTCCGCATCCTTGAAGTGCTGCAGCAGGATGGCGGTGTCGGCGTGCTCGAAATTATAGGCCGAGTACTCGCGCTCGGCCCGCAGGAACACCTCGCCGTAGCGCTTGGCGCCCGGCGTCTGCGGGTCGTTGAACGGCAGATCGTAGACGCTCTTCACATCCAGCAGGTACATCGCCAGACGCTCCAGCCCGTAGGTCAACTCGACCGGAACCGGGTCGCACTCGATGCCGCCGACCTGCTGGAAATAGGTGTACTGGGTGACCTCCATGCCGTCGCACCAGACTTCCCAGCCGAGGCCCCAGGCGCCGAGCGTCGGGTTCTCCCAGTCGTCCTCGACGAAGCGGATGTCGTGCAGCGCCGGGTCGATGCCGAGGGCGTAGAGGCTCTGCAGATACAGGTCCTGCGCATCCGCCGGCGCCGGCTTCATCAGCACCTGGAACTGATAGTAGTGCTGCAGCCGGTTCGGGTTCTCGCCGTAGCGGCCGTCCTTCGGCCGGCGCGAAGGCTGGACATAGGCGCAGTTCCAGACCCGGTCGGGGCCGAGCGAGCGCAGCGTCGTCGCCGGGTGCGAGGTGCCGGCGCCGACCTCCATGTCGTAGGGCTGCAGGATCAGGCATCCCTGGGCGGCCCAGAAATTCTGCAGCCGCAGGATGATCTCCTGAAAACTCTTCGGGGGTGGGGCGACCACTGCTAAGTCTCGGGGCGGCATGTCTCGGCTGGCGCTGGAGTGAGGCCGCGCACCATAGGGCGCCGGGCGGGTGGCTTCAAGCCGGCGAACGGATTAGAGGCGTCGCGGCCAACGTCGGGCGCCGTGCCGCACATGGATGACCCGCACCACGTTTCCGTCGATGCGGTAGGCCACGATGTAAGGTGTTCCGTTGACCACCAATTCGCGCGTGCCGCGCCTGCGTCCCGGCCGACCCAGATGCGGGTGTTCGGCCAGGGTTGCCACTTGTCGCCGAATCTCCCCCACGATCGCGAGAGCTGCGAAGGGGTTGTGAATATCGATATAGGCGACGATCTCGAACGTGTCTTGTTGCGCCCTGTCCTGCCACTCAACCCGCACGCTTGGCCGCCCGGGCGATCCGCTCCTTCAGCAAGGCCTCCATTTCGTCCATCACCTGCTCGTGCGGAATCCACTTCGTGGCCGGATCGTCGGCCTCGCGCAGCCGCTGCTCCAGCTCGGCGTCGACCCAGGCATCGTACTCTGATGCCTCCCGGTTCCGGTTCACATAGTCACGCATGAAATCGCGGAGCAGGATGGAGGCCGGGCGGTCATTGGCCTTGGCAGCCCTCGTGAACTCGGCCTTCAGATCCTCGTCGACGCGGAAAGTGAAGTTGGTGTCGGTCATCGAGCGGCTCCTGCACGGGCACAGCAAGAATAGCGCACTGACAGGGCCAGTGCAAACTCACCCCTCGCAGCGATGGCTCAGGCCGTCGGCATGGTAGGCGCCGCAGTTCGGGCAGCGGACCAGGTCCTCGGTGCGCTTCTCCGCCTTCCGGGCGCGGTGCTGCTGCGACAGCGCATCGCGCCGCGCCGCCGTATCGCGGGCGACGCCGACGCGGCGGGCCATGCCCATCAGCCAGAGCACGCCGACCACCAGCGCAATCGCGACGAGGATCTTGCCGAGCATTTAAGTCCTTACATCCCGTAGCGGGACCAGAGGAGGCGATCCTCCACCGCGCCGACCGCGCTGTCCACAGCGGAGGCGGCCAGGCTGTCGGCCCGGGTCAGGCGGCGCAGCCAGCCGGTCGGCTGCTGCACCAGCTTCAGCCGCACCTTCGGACCGAACTTGGCGCGCAGCACCGCATGGGCGTGGCCGATGCCATCGGCCAGGCCAAGGGCACGGCCCTTCGCGCCCGTCCAGAACTCGCCGTTGAACAGGGTGGCGTCGTCCGCCGTCAGCCGCCCGCCGCGCCGGGCGCGGATATGGGCGATGAAGGCGGCGTGGATCTCGCGCTGCAGCTCCTCCAGCTTGGCCACGTCCTCCGGCCGCTCCGGCTGGAACGGGTCGAGGATCGATTTGCGCGTGCCGGCGGTGTGCATCCGGCGTTCGACGCCGATGCGGGCGATCGCGTCCTGGAAGCCGAAGCCGGCGGAGATCACGCCGATCGAGCCGATGATCGAGCTGTCGTCGACCCAGATCTCGTCGCCGGCGCAAGCCAGCCAGTAGCCGCCCGAGGCGGCGACGTCCTCGACGAAGGCGTAGACCGGGACCTTCTTCTCCTCCGCCAGGTCGCGGATGCGGCGCGCGATCAGCGAGGACTGCACCGGCGACCCGCCGGGGGAGTTCACCAGCAGCGCCACCGCGGCCAGGCGTTTGGGGCTGAAGGCGGCGGCGATCGGTCGCGCCAGCTTCTCCATCGACAGGCCCTGGGCCAGGAAGCCGCGCCCGCCCCCGATCACGCCGCGCAGCGGCAGAACGGTCACCAGCGGCGCGTCGCCGCGGCCGAGCAGGGGAAGTCGGGACAGCAGGCCCATGATTGCGCTCTCGATCGGTTTCCGTCGGCAGGATATGGCCCGCCGGGCCTCGATTTCAAAAGGTGCCGCGCTTCAGAGTGCCAGCGGCGCCGCGTCGCGCAGCACCGCCTGCGCCGCCGGGGTGTAGCCGCCGCCGGCCTCGTGCAGCACCAGCCCGGCCGCCAGCACCGCGGGCGACCGGCCCCCCCGCCGTGCCTGCACCAGCAGCCGCCGCGCCGGCTGCCCGGCCCTGGGCCAGAGCGGGAACAGGGTCAGCGAGCCGAAGCCGGACCGCAACGCGGCGCAGATCTCGTCGACCCGGTCGGCGCGATGGATCAGGGTCAGCCAGCCGCGCGGCTTCAGCGCCCGGGCCGCGGCGGCCGCCCAGCCGGCGAGATCGAGCCCGTCCTCGACATTCGCCGCCGCCTTGACCGGGTGGACGGAGGCGCGGCCGCGGCCCGGCGGCAGGAAGGGCGGGTTCATCATCACCCGGTCGAAGGGGGCGCCCGGGATCGGGTCGGCGACGCTGCCTTCGACGATCGCGGCGCGTCCGCCGAGGCCGTTCAGCCCGAGATTCTCGCGCGCCAGCGCCGCCAGGCCGGGATCGCGCTCGATTCCGGTGACCGAGACCTCCGGGCAGCGTGCGGCGAGGCAGAGCAGCGCCGCGCCGACGCCGCAGCCGAGATCGGCCACCTGCTCGCCGGGCGCGGCCGGCACCGCGGCCGCCAGCAGCACCGGGTCGATCGCGGCGCGATAGCCGTCCCGCGGCTGCAGCAGCCGGACCCGGCCGTCGAGCAGCCGGTCCTCGCTGGCCGCGCGTTCCGCGGCCTCAGGCATCAGGCAGGCTTTCCCCCGCGGATTGAAGGACATACCGCGCCCGGGCCCAGTCCTGGGCCGCCACCATCAGGCGGCGCGGCAAGATGCCCAGGCTTCCTTCCAGCACCGATGTGTGCATATCAAGGATGACGCTTTCGATCCGTGCGTCGGCCAGCAGCGCCGTCAGGAAGGACAGCCGGACCGGGTCATTGGTTCGCAGAAGCTCTTTCACGGGGCCAATTTCTCGTTTATGCAGCGCACACAAGGGTCATGGTGACACAATCCGGTCCGGATCGCTGCCCCGCTGCAGGCCGGTGCCGGAGATCGGAATGTGGATGTTGAGGAGCCGGGCTTGACCGCCAGTCTTGGAGCGACGAGAGCCGAGTCCCTGCCGCCGGAGCCGACCACCGACGCCGGCGCGCTCGACCGCCTGACGGCCCTCGTCGCCGAGGATCTGGAGGCGGTCAACGCCCTGATCCTGGAGCGGATGCAGAGCTCGGTCGAGCTGATCCCGCAGCTGGCCGGCTATCTGATCGCCTCGGGCGGCAAGCGCATCCGGCCGGTGCTCACCCTGGCTTCGGCCCGACTGTGCGGCCATCGCGGCCAGCGCCATGTCGGCCTGGCCGCCGCCGTCGAGTTCATCCACACCGCCACGCTGCTGCACGACGACGTGGTCGACGAGAGCGACCTGCGCCGCGGCCAGGCCTCGGCCAATGTCGTGTTCGGCAACCAGGCCAGCGTGCTGGTCGGCGACTTCCTGTTCTCCCGCGCCTTCCAGGTGATGGTCGAGGACGGCTCGCTCGAGACGCTGCGCATCCTGTCCAACGCCTCGGCCGTGATCGCCGAGGGCGAGGTGCTGCAGCTGTCGGCGGCGCACGACACCGTGACCAGCCGCGACACCTATCTCAGGATCATCCGCGCCAAGACGGCGGAGCTGTTCGCTGCGGCCTGCGAGATCGGCGCCGTGGTGGCCGACCGCAGCCCGGCCGAATGCGCCGCCATGCGCAGCTTCGGCACCGAGCTGGGCATCGCCTTTCAGATCGTCGACGACGTGCTGGACTATTCCGCCCGGCAGGCCCGCCTGGGCAAGACCATCGGCGACGATTTCCGCGAGGGCAAGATCACCCTGCCGGTGATCCTGGCCATGGAGCGCGGCAGCGAGGAGGAACGCGGCTTCTGGCGCCGGACCCTGGAGGACGGCGAGCAGGCCGGGCAGGATCTCGACCACGCGGTGGCCCTGCTGCAGCGCCATGACGCGCTGACCGACAGCATGGCGGCGGCGCGCACCCATGCCGAGAACGCCATCCGGGCGATCCGCCTCCTGCCCGCGTCGCCGATGCGGAAGGCGCTGGAGGACGTCGTCGAGTTCGTGGTCGAACGAGATTTCTGACGGAACTGCGACACAGGCCTTGCGGCCCCCCGCCAGTCTCGCTATAAGCCCATCCGCCGGTGCGACGGAGTGTAGCTCAGCCTGGTAGAGCGCTACGTTCGGGACGTAGAAGCCGGAGGTTCGAATCCTCTCACTCCGACCATTTCCAACCGGTTCGACGGCGCCCTCCCGAGGCGCCGTTTCTATTTCCGCCTCCTGCCCCCCGACATAAAAGAGGCCGGCCCGGTTGCGGTGCGGGCCGGCCTTGAAGTGGAGCAATGGAGTCAGTCCGGCGAAGCCTTCGCCGGCCGCCCCGACGAGGTCGAGGCGGTAGTTGAAGTTTCTGTGATCCGGCACCACCCCGACACCCCCATTTGGGAGGGCCGAGTCGGAATTCCGCGACGTGGAATTGCGCCGTTCACGAGCGATTCACGGGCCCGCGCCGGGCCGGCTTGTCAGTCGTGACGGAACACCTCCGGCATCATCGCCCACCATTCCCCCTCTTCCCTGGTCTCGAAGGGTTCCTGGCAGGGCGAGCACAGCGCCCACCAGTCCCGGGTCTTCGGGTCGGCCGCCATCCGCGCCATGTCGGCGGCGAAATCCGCACCGTGATACTCCCAGGTGGCGAACAGGATGTTCTCCGGCTGCTTCAGAAAGATCGAGTAGCTCCGGATATGGCAGGCGCTGATCATGGTCAGCACCTCGGGCCAGACAGCCCGGTGCAGCCGCCGGTACTCCGCCACAGCCTCCGGCTTCAGCCGGATGCACATCCCCATGCGCTGCATCGCCCTCTCCTCGTCCTATCCTCAGAGACCGTTTGGAAATGCGCTGGCGTGAGTCGGCTGGTGGTGGTTTCGAGAGCCGGCGCGCAGCGGACGTCTGAGTCCGTGAGCACCGGAAGCGCTCGAGCCCGCCGTCAGACGGCCGCGCCAGTCACATTTCCGGACGGCCTCTCAGCGCCGCCCCCGCCACGCCACCCGGTCCTGCCGCGTCGCCTCGGCCACCTTGCCGGCGGCGTCGCGCAGCCAGGCTGGCTTCCGCGCCTCGAGATCCTCGGCGACGGCACGGGCGCGCGAGCGGCGGGCGGAGTGCAGGTTGGCCAACTCCGCCCCCATCGCCGTCAGCAGGCGGCGCATCAGGCCGGGATCGGCCAGCGCCGGGAAATCGAGCTTGCGGCTGTTCGGCGCCAGCCGGCGGACGAGGATGCCCTTGCGCGGCTTCAGCCATGGATCGGCGATGCGGAACTTGCTGAAGGCGATCTCGGCGAAGCGCAGCTTGCGGTCGCCCCCCTGGACCAGGGACCAGGCCGAGGGCAGCAGCGGCTTGGCCTCGCGCGCCACCGGTCCGCCATGCCAGTCGGCGATCCCGACCCAGCGCGGCCGGCCCAGGCTGCCGAGCCCGGCCACGCGCTGGGCCGTCGCCACGGTCAGATCCGAATCAGGCATGGCCGCGGCCAGGACGTCGCGATAGCTGCGCGGCGGCGAGGCGCGCGGCAGCTGTTCCAGCGCCGACCAGAACCGCTCGCGCTGCTCGTCGCTGGCCAGCACCAGGTCGCGCAGCCACAGGTTCCGGCGCTCCAGCACGAAGGCGCCTGGCACCCGCAGCCCCTCGACATAGCCGCCGAGGATGGCGGCGCAGACCTCGTCCGCCGAGACCGAGCGGTCGCGGCCGCGCGCCAGGACGGCGCTGGCGGCCAACCGGACGAGGTCGAGCGCATAGGGCGTCTCCGCCGCCTCGTCGAAATCGTTCACGCCCCAGACCAGCCGACCGTCGGCATCGCGCCACAACCCGAAATTGCCGATATGCGCATCGCCCACCGCGATCACACGCGGCGTCTCCATCAGGCCGGGGCACAGCTCATGCGCGGTTTCGGTCCAGCGGAAGCAGGTGGCGCGCAGGAAGAGGAAGTCGCTCTCCTCCATCCTGCGATGCTTGCGGTCGAGATCGGCCTGGACGAGTTGCCGGCCGAGCTGGTCCTCGAGCCAGACCTCGTAGCGCTTGACCGACGCTGTGATGGACCCCATGGAGACCCCGGCGCTGCACCGCGGCCATCATAGTCGGCCGCGGTCCGCCGTCACCATGGTTTCACCGCCAGGGCCGGCCTCTTCAACGCGGCAGGGTCTCGACCGCCTCCACCACCAGCGGGTTCAGCGCCGCGTTCTTCGCCGCCACCTGGGCGCGGATCTGGTCCTTCATCCGCGGCTCCCAGAAATCCTTGATGTGCTTGCGCACCCCGGCCACCGCCTCCTCCTTGGGGTATGAGGCGAAGAAGCCGGCAATCTGGTTCGCCATGCGGATGATCTTGTTGTCGGTGCTCATGCCTCGACCTTGGCTGGAAGCAGAGGGGAGAAATCGGTGTAGGCGGTCATGCCGTCGCCGCGGGCGAAGGCGATCAGCGTCACTCCGGCCGCCTTCGCGGTATCGATGGCCAGCGTGGTCGGCGCCGAGATCGCGACCAGGATCGGAATTCCCGCGGCCGCCGACTTCTGCACCATCTCGAAGCTGCAGCGACTGGTGATCACGCAGAAGCCCTGGCCGGCATCGATGTCCGCGCGGGCCAGGGCGCCGACCAGCTTGTCGAGCGCGTTGTGCCGCCCGACATCCTCGCGCACCAGCCGGATCCGGCCCTCGCGGTCGGCCCAGGCGGCGGCGTGGACGGCGCCGGTGCGGCCGCGGATGTCCTGCAGCCCGTCCAGGTCGCGCAGCGCCCGGCGCACGGCCGCCCGCTCCACCTCGATCGGCTTCGGCGCGCGGCGCTTGCGGCCGTGCAGCGTGTCGAGATCGCTGGTGCCACAGATGCCGCAGCCGGTGCGGCCAGTGATGTTCCGCACCTTCTGCAGCATCTGCGAGAACTGCGCGCCGCGCAGCGCCATCCGCACCTCGACGCCACGCTCCTCGTCGGCCACCACCTCCTCGACCGTCAGGTCGGACGGCGCCTCGGCCAAGCCTTCGGTCAGGCTGAAGCCGAGGGCGAAATCCTCGAGATCGGCCGGCGACGCCATCATCACGGCGTACGACATGCCGTTGTAGACCAGCGCCACCGGCACCTCGGCCGCGACCACCTCCTCCACCGGCTCGGCCCGGTCGTCCCGGAACAGCCGCCGGGCCGGCAGGCGCAGATCCGTCGCCGGGAGTTTGGTGGGGGGCAGGGCCATGGCTACTCCGCCGCCTCCTGCGGGCGCTCGATTTGTATCGTCTTCTCGCGCAGCTCGCGATAGGCGACCTGCCAGTCGGACAGGTGGTTCACCCGCCGCACCTGCACCGCCGTCACCTTGTATTCCGGGCAGTTCGTGGCCCAGTCGGAATAGTCGGTGGTGACCACGTTGGCGCCGGTCTCGGCATGGTGGAAGGTGGTGTAGACGACGCCCGGCTGCATCCGGTCGGAGATCCTGGCTCGCAGGCTGGTCTCGCCCGACCGGCTGGCCAGCGCCACCCAGTCGCCGTCGCGGACGCCACGGTTCTCGGCGTCGGACGGGTGGATCTCCAGCACGTCCTCCTCATGCCAGGCGATGTTGTCGGTGCGCCGGGTCTGGGCGCCGACATTGTACTGGCTGAGGATGCGGCCGGTGGTCAGCACCAGCGGGAAGCGCGGCCCCGTGCGCTCCTCGGTCGGCACGAACTCGGTGATCATGAACCGGCCCTTGCCGCGGACGAAACGGTCGATATGCATGATCGGCGTGCCTTCCGGCGCCGCGTCGTTGCACGGCCACTGCACCGAGCCGAGCTCGTCCAGCCGCTGGAACGACACGTTCTTGAAGGTCGGCGTGGTCCGGGCGATCTCGTCCATGATCTCGCCCGGGTGGCTGTAGCGCATCGGGTAACCGAGCGCCTCCGACAGCATCATCGTCACCTCCCAGTCGGCATAGCCGGCCTTGGGCGGGATGGCACGCCGGACGCGGCTGATCCGCCGCTCCGCATTGGTGAAGGTGCCGTCCTTCTCGAGGAAGGAGGAGCCGGGCAGGAACACATGGGCGTAGCTGGCGGTCTCGTTCAGGAACAGGTCCTGGACGATGACGCATTCCATCGCCGCCAGGCCGGCGGTGACATGCTTCACGTCGGGGTCGGACTGGGCGATGTCCTCGCCCTGGATGTAGATGCCCTTGTAGGTGCCCTCGACCGCGGCATCGAGCATGTTCGGGATGCGCAGGCCAGGCTCGCCGGACAGCGACACCTCCCACATCTCCTCGTAGATCTTCCGCACCTCGTCGCCGGAGACGTGGCGGTAGCCCGGGAACTCATGCGGGAAGGACCCCATGTCGCAGGAGCCCTGGACGTTGTTCTGGCCGCGCAGCGGGTTCACGCCGACGCCGCGCCGGCCGATGTTGCCGGTCAGCATGGCGAGGTTGGCCATGCCCATGACCATGGTCGAGCCCTGGCTGTGCTCGGTCACGCCGAGGCCGTAATAGATCGCCGCCCGGCCGCCGGTGGCGTAGAGCCGCGCCGCCGCCCGCACCTCGGCCGCCGGCACGCCGGTCAGTTCCTCCACCGCCTCCGGCGAATGGCGCGGATCGGCGATGAACTCGGCCCAGCGCGAGAACTCGGCCAGGTCGCAGCGCTCGCGGATGTAGTCGTCCGCCGCCAGCCCCTCGGTCACGATCACATGGGCGAGCGCGTTGACGACCGCGACATTGGTGCCGGGCTTGAGCGGCAAATGGTGGTCGGCCTTGATGTGGGCCGACTTCACCAGGTCGATCCGGCGCGGATCGACCACGATCAGCCGGGCGCCCTCGCGCAGCCGGCGCTTCATCCGGCTGGCGAAGACGGGATGCGCATCGGTCGGGTTGGCGCCGATCACCACCATCACGTCGGTCTCGTCGACGCTGTCGAAATCCTGGGTCCCGGCCGAGGTGCCGTAGGTCTGGCCCAGGCCGTAGCCGGTCGGCGAGTGGCAGACCCGGGCGCAGGTGTCGACATTGTTGTTGCCGAAGCCGGCGCGGATCATCTTCTGGACGAGGTAGGTCTCCTCGTTGGTGCAGCGCGACGAGGTGATGCCGCCGATCGAATCGCGGCCGTAGGTGGCCTGGATCCGCTTCAGCTCGGAGGCGGCATAATTGATCGCCTCCTCCCACGACACCTCGCGCCATGGATCGGTGATCTGCTTCCGGATCATCGGCTTGGTGATCCGGTCCTTGTGCGTGGCGTAGCCCCAGGCGAAACGGCCCTTGACGCAGCTGTGGCCGTGATTGGCCTTGCCGTCCTTGTACGGCGTCATCCGCACCAC
This sequence comes from Inquilinus sp. NPDC058860, assembly GCF_042743185.1. Taxonomy (NCBI): domain Bacteria; kingdom Pseudomonadati; phylum Pseudomonadota; class Alphaproteobacteria; order Rhodospirillales; family Rhodospirillaceae; genus Inquilinus; species Inquilinus sp. NPDC058860. The sequence continues at coordinate 61,380 of NZ_JBHYMS010000031.1, forward strand.
CTCGGTGCCCTGCATCTCGGCCTTGAAGGCGCAGCCGACGCCGCAATAGGCGCAGGTGGTGACCACCGAATGCTCCGGCTGCCCGGCCTCGATGATGCTGTTCTCCATCAGCGTCGCGGTCGGGCAGGCCTGGACGCAGGCGCCGCAGGAGACGCACTCGCTCTCCTTGAAGCCGTCATCCTGGCCGGCCGAGACGAAGGAGCCGAAGCCGCGCCCGTCGATGGTCAGGGCGAAGGTGCCCTGCACCTCCTCGCAGGCCCGGACGCAGCGCGAGCAGACGATGCATTTGGTCGGGTCGAAGGTGAAATAGGGGTTGGAGGTGTCCTTCTCGCCGACCAGGTGGTTGGCGCCGTCATAGCCATAACGGACCTCGCGCAGGCCGACGACGCCGGCCATGTCCTGCAGCTCGCAGTCGCCGTTGGCGGCGCAGGTCAGGCAGTCCAGCGGATGGTCGGAGATGTAGAGCTCCATCACGTTCCGGCGCAGCTTCGCCAGCTTCGGCGTCTGCGTCCGCACCTTCATGCCGGGCTCGACCGGGGTGGTGCAGGAGGCCGGCGTGCCGCGCCGCCCCTCGATCTCGACGACGCAGAGCCGGCAGGAGCCGAAGGGCTCCAGGCTGTCGGTCGCGCACAGCTTCGGGATCGTGGTCTCGATCTCGGCCGCCGCGCGCATCACCGAGGTGCCGGCGGGCACGGTCACGACCTGGCCGTCGATCTCCAGCGTCACCAGATTGGGCGAGATCCGCGCCGGGGTCCCGAAATCCTGTTCCGTCACGAGAGCCATCGGGTGGCCTCCTTACTCGGCCGCTTGCGCCGGGGCGGGCGCTCGGTCGAAATCATCGGGGAAGTGGGTCAGGGCGCTGAGCACCGGATAGGGGGTGAGGCCGCCGAGGGCGCAGAGCGACCCGTCCAGCATGGTCTCACACAGGTCTTCGATCAGCGTCAGGTTGCGGCCGAGCTCGCGTCCGCCGATGTCCCGGTTGGCGATGATCTTGTCGATCGTCTCGGCGCCGCGGGTCGAGCCGATGCGGCAGGGCGTGCACTTGCCGCAGCTCTCGATGGCGCAGAACTCCATGGCGAAGCGGGCCTGGACGGCGAGGTCGACGCTGTCGTCGAACACCACCACCCCGCCATGGCCGAGCATGCCCTTCTTCGCCGCCATCGACTCGTAGTCGAGCGGAGTGTCCAGCAGGCTCTCCGGGAAATAGGCGCCGAGCGGGCCGCCGACCTGGACCGCGCGGAACGGCCGGCCGCTGGCGGTGCCGCCGCCGAAGCCCTCGATCAGCTCGCGCAGGGTCAGGCCGAAGGCGACCTCGATCAGCCCGCCGTGCTTGACGTTGCCGGCCAGTTGCAGCGGCTGGGTGCCGCGCGACCGGCCGGTGCCGTAATCGGCGTAGAAGGCGGCGCCCTTGTCGAGGATGATCGGCACCGAGGTCAGCGACAGCACGTTGTTGATCACGGTCGGCCGGCCGAACAGGCCCTTCAGCGCCGGCAGCGGCGGTTTCGGCCGCACCATGCCGCGCTTGCCCTCCAGGCTCTCCAGCAGCGAGGTCTCCTCACCGCAGATATAGGCGCCGGCGCCGACCCGGACCTCGAGGTCGAAACGCTTGCCGCTGTCCAGCACGCTGGGGCCCAGCACGCGGCGCTGATAGGCGATGTCGATCGCCGCGTTCATCGCCGCCACCGCATGCGGGTATTCGGAACGGATGTAGACGAAGCCCTTGGTGGCGCCGGTGGCGATACCGGCGATGATCATGCCCTCGATCAGCAGGAAGGGGTCGCCCTCCATGATCATGCGGTCGGCAAAGGTGCCGCTGTCGCCCTCGTCGGCGTTGCAGACGATGTATTTCCGGTCGGCCTGGGCCTGCAGCACGGTGCGCCACTTGATGCCGGTCGGGAAGCCTGCGCCACCGCGGCCGCGCAGGCCGGAGGCCGTGACCGTCTCGACGATCGCCGCCGGCTCCATCGCCAGCGCGGCGTGCAGACCCTTCAGCCCGTCATGCGCCTCGTAGTCGTCGAGCGACAGCGGGTCGGTGATGCCGCAGCGGGCGAAGGTCAGGCGCTGCTGTCGGGCGAGATACGGGATCTCTTCCGGCCGGCCGTGGCACAGCGCATGGTCGCCGCCCTCGGCGAAGCCGGCGGCGAACAGGCCGGGCACGTCCTCCGCCGCGACCGGGCCGTAGCCGATGCGTCCGGACGGCGTCTCGACCTCGACGAAAGGCTCCAGCCACAAGAGGCCGCGCGAGCCGTTGCGGACCAGCTGCAGCGCGATGCCGCGGGCGGCGGCCTCGGCCTGGATCGCGCGGGCGACGTCGTCGGCGCCGACCGAGACGGCGGCGGCGTCGCGGGGGACGAAGACCTTCACGGCGTCGCCTCCATCACGTCGACCAGGCGGTCGAGGCGCTTCGTATCGATCCGCCCGACCAGCTCGCCATCGGCCATCGCCGCCGGGGCACAGGCGCAGTTGCCGAGGCAGTAGACCGGCTCGACCGTGATCCGGCCATCCGCCGTGGTCTCGTGCAGGCCGATGTCGAGCCGCCGCCGCAGATGCTCGGCCAGGTCGCGCGCGCCCATCGACTGGCAGGCCTCGGCCTGGCACAGCTTCAGCACGTGGCGCCCGGCCGGCTCGGCCCGGAAATCGTGATAGAAGGTGATGACCCCGTGCACTTCGGCGCGGGACAGGTTCAGCGCGTCGGCCAAGAGCGGCACCGCCTCGCGCGGCACATGGCCGAAGATCGATTGCAGGTCGTGCAGGATGGGCAGCAACGGCCCTTCGGTCGCACCATGCGATGCGATCACGTCACGCGCCACCTCGGCGTCCCAGCCCCGGTGTTCGGGCATCCGTCCCACTCCCTTTTCGGGTTCGTTGGTCCGGGCGGCCCTTGGCTGCCACCCGATAGATCTAGGATGGGCGGGGCCGTATACCAGATTCAAATACAAAGCCCGGATGAATTGATAAACAGCGCTTATCAATAAGCCGGCTGGAGCGGCGTCGCCTGCAGTTCAGCGTCGAGATCGAGGGTGCGGGCCGTGTCGAACAGGCCGCGGGCCAGCGGCGACGGCGGGTCGCGGTCGGCCATCACCAGCCCGACGGTGCGGGTGGCGGCCGGGTCGACCAGGCGCAGGGCGCGGGTGCCCGCCGGAACCCCGAACAGGTGCAGGAGCGCCCGCGGCATGACGCTGGACCAGAAGCCGGAGCGGACATGCGAGCACAGGTTGATGATGCTGTCGGTCTCGACCGCCGCGTGTGGCGAGCAGCCCACCGACCGGAAGATGCCGTCGATGATCCGCCGGTTCTGCATGGTCGGGGTCAGGAGGCACAGCGGCAGCTCCGCCGCCTCGGTCCAGGAGATGGTCCGGCGCGATGCCGGCGCCTGATCCGCCGGCATCAGCAGGATGTAATCCTCCTGGTACAGCGGCAGGCTGCGGACATGGCGCAGCGGCTCGTTGTCGAGATAGGTGACGCCGACATCGATCTCGAAGTTCTCCAGCCCGGCCTCGATCTGGATCGAGGTCTGCGACAGCACCGAGACGGTGACGGCCGGGTGGGTCTGGGCGAAGGGCGAGGTGATCAGCGAGACGATCGGCAGGGCCGAGGGCACGGCGCCGATCCGCAGCTTGCCGGCCAGCCCCTGCTGCAGCATCGCCAGCTCCTGCGCCAGGCCATCACGGTCGGCCAGGATCTTCTTGGCCCAGTCGAGCACGCAGGCGCCCTCGCGGGTGAAGCCCTGGAAGCGGTGGCCGCGCTCGACGATCGGCACCTGCAGTTCCTCCTCCAGCTGGCGCAGGGCGGTGGAGAGGGCCGGCTGCGACACGCGGCAGGCCTCCGCCGCGCGGGCGAAATGCTTCTCGCGGGCGAGCGCGACGAGGTATTCGAGCTGGCGGATGACCATCGGGCCTCCGGGATGCGGCTTGATAACGCATGGTTATCGGCTGCTTCCATCCGGTCCGCAATCGCCCCATTTCAAACCGCGCCGGGAACCCGGCCGGCCGACGCCGATATCATCTGTTTGGATGATGCGTCCGGACGGCACAGCTGTTTGACTCGGATCGGGCAACTTGCTCAGCCTCGAGATTTTTTAACGCACGTGAATTTTCGTGGAGATTTTCAGATGCCCGTCAGCGCATTCGCCCAGCGGCTTGCCACCGTCGCCATCGGGGAGCATCAGCGTTTCAGCGGTGTCCCAGAGACCGACCGACGTCTGCGCAGCCGCATCTACGACACCTATCTTGCCCAATTGAAGGCGGCTGATCCGAATGATCCCCTCGGCTGGGCCATGTCGTCGGACATCTCCGCGTGGGCCTGGTCCGCCACCTTTGTCTCCTGGTGTCTCCTCGATGCCGGCGCGACGAACCAGGAGTTCGACTTCTCGATCCGGCACGCGATGTACATCAGAAAGGCGATCGCTGACGCCGATGCCGGGCGGGGCGTGTTCCGTGCCCGCCCGATCGACTCTTACGCTCCCGACATCGGCGACGTGATCTGCGCCAATCGCGGTCGCGGCCGGGTGACCTATGACGAGGCGCGGAGCCGCGACAGCTATAACTCCCATGGCGCCATCGTCGTGGATCTGATCGAACGCGCGGGCAAACGCTATGCCGTCACCGTCGGCGGCAACGAATCCGACTCCATCCGGCGCACCGAGGTCGAGCTGACGCGCGCCGGCACCGTCCGGCAACGCAGCGTCAATCCCTACATCTGCGTCATTCAGAACATGAAGGATGCCGGTACGGTGCTTCGCGACATTGGCCGCCGCGAAGCGGCCGCCGGGGCCGGCCTGTCCCAGGCGCTCCGTGGCCACGGGACCTTCGTCTACGATGCAGTCGCGACGATCGACGACTACGGCTCGGCTGCGAACACGGCCCAGGCCATGGTGCGGGCCGGTATGACGCATGCGTGGATCCGCATCCACGGACGATCTTCCCTGAATACGGCACAGACGACAGCGACGCGAGCGTTGATCGACGCCGTCAAGGCGGCGGGGGTCGCCGTGGCTGGTTGGGGATGGTGCCAGGGCGAGGACGCAAGGGGCGAGGCGCGTACGGCGCTTCGGGAGCTCGCCTCCTTCGGCCTCGTCGACTATGTCGCCGATATCGAACCAGGCCATAACAACTCAATGTGGCGGCCGGAGGAAATCGAGACTTTCGGCGGGACTATCCGCGATGCCCTGCAGGGATCGTTTGGGGTCTCGAGCTTCGCCCTTGTCGACTGGCATGAACCGCAGCTGATGGCCGCCATCCTGCCCTTCGTCGACGCCGTGGCGCCACAGGTCTACTGGTTCAACTTCCCGAACCGGACTATGGTCGACCAGTTCCGCAGGCCCGGCGGCACAACCTACGGCCGGAACGATCCCGCAGCCTATGCCGATCTCTGTCTGGATCGCTGGCGGCGCTTGAGCTTGACAGATCCCAAGCCACTCATCCTGACCGGCCAGGCCTATTGGGGCGAAGGCGGGTTCAACCGACAGGACGCCGAGGCGAAGCTGCAGGTCTTTCTCAATACCTGGGCCGGGTACGGACAGATCGCAGGTCTCAACTGGTGGCACTTCGGCGGCGGGACCGGCATGAGTCACGCGATGCTGGAGGCGATCGTCAGTGCCCAGCTGGATACCAAGCCCTATCAGCCGTAGCCGCCTTCCAGACAAGAACCGCGATTGGCCCCGGCGGGCGGCTGGATTTGATCTGATCGACGGTGGCATCGCTCCACTCGGTCGATCCAGACCGCCTGCATGCCGGCCAGCCAGCCACAGCATCGTCCTTTCGTGCGTCTTTCAATTTGTCTAAGGGGATCGGGTCGCTAATCTGCCGTCCTCCGCATTCGAGACTGCGATCCCGTGACGACGACAGCCCTGGGCAGCGACCGCCTGCTCGACCATCCCTCCTTCCTGGTGTTCTGGGGCGCGCGGGTGCTGTCCGCCATCGGCTTCCAGATGTCGGCCGTCGCCATCGGCTGGCTGGTCTACGCCCTGACCGGCAGCGCCTACAGCCTGGGGCTGGTCGGGCTGTTCCAGTTCCTGCCGATGGTGGTGCTGACGCTGCTGGTCGGCCATGTCGCCGACCGCTACGACCGCCGCCGGATCGTCCAGATCTGCCTGTTCGTCGAAGGGGCGACGCTGGTGGTGCTGGCGCTCGGCATCCTGGACGGCTGGCTGACCGTGCCCGGCATCTTCGCCGCGGTGCTGGTGCTGGGCGCGGCCCGCGCCTTCGAGCAGCCGACCATGGCGGCGCTGCTGCCGGCCGTGGTGCCGGCCGGCATCCTGCCCCGGGCGCTCGCCGTCTCCTCCTCCGCGATGCAGACGGCGACGATCGTCGGCCCGTCGATCGGCGGGCTGCTCTACGCCGTCGGCACCACCGTGCCCTTCGCCGTCGCCGCCGCCTGTTTCCTCGCCGCCTGCGCGCTGATGCTGGCGATGCGGCTGGAACGGCCGGCGCCGCGGCGCGAGCCGGCGACGCTGCGCTCGGTGTTCTCCGGCATCGCCTTCATCCGCAGCCAGCCGATGATCCTCGGCGCCATCTCGCTCGACATGTTCGCCGTGCTGCTGGGCGGGGCCACCGCACTGCTGCCGATCTATGCCCATGACATCCTGCAGACCGGCCCCTGGGGGCTGGGCCTGCTGCGCGCCGCCCCCGCCGCCGGGGCGCTGGTCATGTCGGCGGTACTGACCCGGGTGCCGCTGCGCCGCGCCGTCGGCCACAAGATGTTCGCCGCGGTGATCGTGTTCGGCGCCGCCACCGTGGTGTTCGCCGCCTCGACCAGCCTCGCCGTGTCGCTGGTCGCGCTGGCGGTGCTCGGCGCCGCCGACAACGTCAGCGTGGTGATCCGCAGCTCGCTGGTGCAGCTCTTGACGCCGGACGGGATGCGCGGCCGGGTCAGTGCCGTGAACTCGCTGTTCATCGGCACGTCGAACCAGCTCGGCGAGTTCGAATCCGGCATGGCCGCCGGGCTGCTCGGCGCGGTGCCGGCCGGCATCCTGGGCGGCGTCGGCACCGTCGTGGTCGCGCTCTTGTGGATGCGGCTGTTCCCGGCGCTGCGCAAGGCGCAGACCCTGTCAGGCTGATCGAATGATGACCAATCCCGCGCCGACCGGCGTCGCCGGGCTGATCGAGTGGCTGTCGGGCGACGAATGCCACGACGCCACTGACGCGGCGATGCTGAGCGAACTCGGCCGGCGGCTGCGCGCGCTGGGGCTGCCGATCGACCGGCTGAGCCTGCATCTGCGCACGCTGCACCCGCAGATCCTGGCCCGCACCCTGGCCTGGACCGTGGGCGAGCCGGTGGAGCAGCGCGACCGCGACAACTCGATCGAGCGCCTGCCCTTCTTCGCCGGCAACCCGATCCGGCGCGCCACCGAGGAGCGGAGCTGGCTGAGCCTCTCGACGCCGGAGGAGATCGCCGGGCTGGAGGAGCTCGACTTCTTCCAGGGCCGCAACCTGGCGGTGGCGGAGGTGGTGCCGCTGCTGATGGGCCAGGGCCCGGCGAGCGCAGTGGTCTTCGCCACGCGGCGGCCGGACGGGTTCGGGCCGGACGGCCGCGCCCTGCTGCAGCGCATCGTCCCGGCCCTGCGCGGCGCCTGCGAGATCCGCCTGCTGCGGCTGGCCGAGGCGACGCTGCTCGACACCTATGTCGGCCCGATCACCGGCCGGCGCATCCTGGAAGGGCACATCCGGCGCGGCGACGTCGAGACGCTGGAAGCAGCGCTGCTGCTGTGCGACCTGCGCGACTTCACCGTGCTGTCGAACCGGCTGCCACCCGAGCAGATGCTGGACCGGCTGAACCTCTACTTCGACCAGCTGGTGCCGCCGATCGCGGCCGCCGGCGGCGAGGTGCTGAAGTTCATGGGCGACGCCGTCCTGGCCTTCTTCCACCTGGAGGCCGGGCCGGCGGCGAGCTGCGCCGCGGCGTTCGACGCGGCCCGCCAGGCCCTGGCCAGCATCCACTCCGCCTCCCAGGCCGGCACGCCGCTCTCCGCCGGGGTGGCGCTGCATCACGGCAAGGTCGCCTACGGCAACATCGGCTCCGGCGGGCGGCTGGACTTCACCGTGATCGGCCGCGACGTCAACCTGGTCAGCCGGATCCAGACCGCCTGCGCCACCACCGGCCAGCCCCTCTTGATGTCACCGCGCTTCGCGGCGCTGCTGGACCGGCCGGGCAGCCGCAGCATCGGCCCGCACCCACTGAAGGGCTTCGCCGAGCCGCTGGAACTGTTCGGCTGGGAGGCCGAATAGGCCTCAGGTGAAGGCGTCGGGCATGCTGTCCTTCTTGCGCCGCATGAAGTCCTGCAGCGCCTCGTCCACCGCGGGGTCGATCGCCGGCGCCTCGTACTCCTCCAGCATGCGCTTCCACAGCGTGTTGGCGCGCTGCGAAGCGTCCTGGCGCCCTTCCGCCTCCCACTGCTCGTAGGAATTGTTGTCGGCGACGGTCGAGCGGTAGAAGGCGGTCTCGAAGTTGCGCTGGGTGTGGTCGCAGCCGAGATAGTGGCTGCCCGGGCCGACCTGGCGGATCGCGTCCATCGCCTGGCCGTTCTCGCTGAGGTCGATGCCCTCGGCCATCACCTGCATCATGCCGAGCTGGTCGGCGTCGAGGATGAACTTCTCGTAGGAGCTGACCAGGCCGCCTTCGAGCCAGCCGGCGGCGTGCAGCACGAAGTTCACCCCGCCCAGCATGGTCGGCAGCAGGGTGTTCGCGCTCTCGAACGCCGCCTGGGCGTCCGGGGCCTTGGAGCCGCAGAGCGAGCCGCCGGAGCGGAACGGCACGCCCAGGCGCCGGGCCAGGGCGGCGGCGCCGTACAGCACCAGCGCCGGCTCCGGCGTGCCGAAGGTCGGCGCGCCCGACTGCATCGAGATCGAGCTGGCGAAGGAGCCGAACACGACGGGCGCGCCGGGGCGGCACAGCTGCGCCGTGGCCATGCCGGCCAAGCTCTCCGCGAGCGTCTGGGTCAGCACGCCGGCGCTGGTCACCGGCGCCATGGCGCCCGCCAGGATGAACGGCGTGACGATCACCGCCTGGTTGGCCCGGGCGTAGGTCTTCAAGGCGCCGAGCATGGTGCCGTCCCACACCATCGGCGAGTTGGCGTTGATCAGGCTGATCAGCACGCAGTTCCGGTCGACGAACTCCTCGCCGAACACCAGCCGCGCCATGGCGACCGTGTCCTCCGCCCGCTCCGGCGCCGTCACCGAGCCCATGAACGGTTTGTCGGAGTACCTGATGTGGGAATAGACCATGTCGAGATGCCGCTTGTTCACCGGCAGGTCGACGGGCTCGCACACGGTGCCGCCGGAATGGTGCATCGCCGGCGTCATGTAGGCGAGCTTCACGAAGTTGCGGAAATCCTCGATCCGGGCGTAGCGGCGGCCCTCGTCGAGGGTGCGGATGAAGGGCGGGCCATAGACCGGGGCGAAGACGGTGTTGCCGCCGCCGATCTGCACCGAGCGGTCCGGGTTCCGCGCATATTGGGTGAACTCGCGCGGCGCGGTCGCCTGCACCAGCTGCCGGCACAGGCCGCGCGGGAAGCGGATGCGGGTGCCCTGGACGTCGGCGCCGGCCGCCTTCCACAGCTCCAGCGTCTCCTCGTCGTCGCGGAACTCGAGGCCGATCTCCTCCAGCACCGTGTCGGCGTTGTGCTCGATCAGCTCCAGCCCGTCGGTCTTCAAGACCTCGTAGAGCGGGATCTTGCGCGAGATGTATTTCAGCTGCTGCAGCCCGCCGCCGCGGCGCAGGGCCCGCCGGGCCTCGGCCCCGCCGCGGCCGCGCCGGCCGGCCCGGCCGCCGGTCTCCTCGGGGGCGGGCAGGTCCGTTGGGGTCGGGGCAGGCTCGGTCATGCGCTTCCTCCTCGCAATGGGCCGATGCTACGCCGCGAGGCCATGCCGACCATCGCGCCTGCGACCCGGCCTCGCCCGCCCACGACACCACCGCTCCGCCCCGCACGCGCCGCCTTGAACCCGGCCCGCCGCCGGGTTACCTGGAGAGGGCCATGGTCTCCGATCTCCCGCCCGCCGACCTGCCCCCGATCGTCTCGCCCTGCATCGGCGTCTGCACGCTCGAGGCCGGGACCGGCCTGTGCGCCGGCTGCCTGCGCACGGTCGAGGAGATCGCGGCCTGGCGCGACGCCGACAACGGCTGGCGGCTGGCCGTGCTGCAGCGGCTGAAGGAGCGCCGCCGCGCCCGCGGCCGCACCAGCGCCGCCGACAGCCGGCCGCGCCGGCGCCAGCCGCAGCCCGTCTGAGGACATGCCATGACCACCGTCACCGTCGCCGCCACCCAGACCTTCTGCACCTGGAACGAGGCCGAGACCCTGGACCGGGTCGAGGCGCTGGTGCGCCGGGCCGCAGCCCAGGGCGCCCAGATCGTGCTGCCGCAGGAGCTGTTCGCCGCCCCGTATTTCTGCCGCGACGAGCTGCAGACGCATTTCGCTTTGGCCCAGCCGATCGACGGACACCCGGTGGTGGAGCGGTTCCGCGCCCTCGCGGCGGAGCTGCAGGTGGCGATGCCGGTCAGCGTGTTCGAGCGCGCCAACAACGCCTATTACAACACCATCGCCATGGTCGACGCCGACGGCAGCGTGCTGGGCGTCTACCGCAAGTCGCACATCCCGGACGGGCCGGGCTATGAGGAGAAGTTCTACTTCAACCCCGGCGATACCGGCTTCAAGGTCTGGAAGACCCGCTACGGCGCCGTCGGCTGCGGCATCTGCTGGGACCAGTGGTACCCGGAGGCGGCGCGCTGCATGGCGCTGATGGGCGCCGATGTGCTGCTGTACCCGACCGCGATCGGCAGCGAGCCGCAGGATGGCGGGCTCGACAGCCAGGCGCACTGGACCCGGGTGATGCAGGGCCATGCCGGCGCCAACCTGGTCCCGCTGGTGGCGTCGAACCGCATCGGCACCGAGGAGGGCGAGCGCTTCAGCCAGACCTTCTACGGCTCCTCCTTCATCGCCGGCCCGACCGGCGAGCTGGTGGCCCAGGCCGGCCGCACCGGGGAGGAGGTGCTGGTGGCGAGCTTCGACCTCGACGCCATCCGGGCCCAGCGCGCCAGCTGGGGCCTGTTCCGCGACCGCCGGCCGGAGCTGTACGGCGCGATCCTGACCTATGACGGGTCGACCCGGCCCTGAGCCCGTCCGATACCGCTACTGGCGCGGCCGTCTGACGGCGGTTTCTGCGCTTCCGGTGCTCACGGACTTTAACGTCCGCTGCGCGCCGGTTCTCGACACCACCGCCAGCCGACTCACGCCAGCGCGGTCTCGAACGGGCTCATCTGCGACAATCAGAACAAAAGCGGAACAAAGAGTCAAGCGCAACTACGCTGAACCGTTATCCCGGGTTGAGGAAGCGCCCTGCCTCTCGTCCGCGGCGATCTCGGCCAGGATCCAGTCGCGGAAGGCGGCGATCTTCGGCACGTCGCGGCGGCTGTCGAGATAGACGAGGTGATACGAGCCCTCGTCCCGGATGCTGGCCGGGAAGGGCCGGACCAGCTCGCCCGCGGCGAGCTCGTCGAGGAAGAAGGTCGGGTTGAGCAGGGCCACCCCCTGCCCCGCCTGCGCCGCGCGGCCCATCATCTGCTGGTTCTCGAGCCGCAGGCCGCCATTGGACACCGACTCCGGCACCGCCAGGCCGGCGGCGGCGAACCAGCGCTGCCAGTAGGAGTCGCCGCCGTCCCACATCAAGGGCAGCTGCAGCAGGTCGCGCGGATGGGCCAGGCCGCCGGCGCGGTCGCGCAGCGCCGGGCTGCACAGGGCGGTGTATTCGATCGGCATCAGCGGATGCGCCGCCAGGCCGGGCCAGACGCCGATGCCGTGGCGGATGCCGACATCGCTGTCGCCGCGGGTGAAGTCGACCAGCTTCGTCCGGGTGTCGAGCCGCACGGCGATGCCGGGATGGGCCAGCTGGAACCGGCCCAGCCGCGGCACCAGCCAGTTGGTGGCGAAGGTGTGGATCGAGGTGATCGACAGCAGGCCGCCGGTGTCGTCGCGCGCCGCGGCGAAGGCGCCGGCCAGCCGGGCCAGCGCCTCGGTCACCGCCGGCGCCAGGCGCTCCCCGGTCTCGGTCAGCTCGACCTTGCGGGTCAGGCGGCGGAACAGGGGCGCGCCGACCCGGTCCTCCAGCAGGCGGATCTGGTAGCTGACGGCCGCCTGGGTCATGCCCAGCTCCGCCGCCGCCCTGGTGAAGCTGAGGTGCCGCGCCGCGGCCTCGAACACCCGGATGGCCGGCAGCGGCGGCAGGCGCGAGGCTGATCCTTCATCCATAAAGACAGCTTATCCGTTGCTTATCGAGAACGCGTTGGTCGGACGCCCGCGGAACGCCGATATTCCTCTCATACAACGCCACGGCCCGTCGAACCCATCAACAGAGCTGATGCGTTCCGGGCCATCCGGAGACCGAGATGACCAGCATCGTCCAGCGGGCGCCCGCGCGCCCGATCCCCCGACTTCGCCCTCGGCGCGGCCTGATGTCCATCCTGCGGGCCGTCGGCCGCCGGATGCTGCGCCCGGCCGCCGGCCGCGTGCTCGACCCGAAGGCCCTGTCCGACCAGATGCGGCGGGACCTCGGGTTCGACAGGAGCTAACCACGGGCCATCGCCTCCGCCGCCTCGGCCAGCAGCCAGTCGCGGAACAGGGCGATCTTGGGCACGTCGCGGCGGGTCTCGAGATAGACCACGTAGTAGGCGCCGTTCTCGCGCAGCAGCGTCGGGAAGGGCTGCACCAGCTGGCCGGAGGCCAGCTCCTCGGCGAAGAACAGCGGGTTGAGCAGCGCCACGCCCTGCCCCGCCTTCACCACCTGGCCCATCATCTGCTGGGTGTCGAGCCGCAGCCCCTCATCGGCGACCGAGGCCGGCACCGCCTCCCCCGCCGCGGCGAACCAGCGCTGCCACAGATCGGCGTCGTCCCACAAGAGCGGCAGGCGCAGCAGGTCGCGCGGATGGCCGAGGCCGCCGGCACGCCCGACCAGCGCCGGGGTGCACAGCGGCGTGCAGTCGCCGGGGATCAGGCGGTGCGCCGCCAGGCCCGGCCAGACGCCGCGGCCGAAGCGGATGCCGAGGTCGTAGTCGCCGCGGGTGAAATCGATGTTCTTGTGGCCCGTGTCGACCCGCACCGTGATCCGCGGATGGACGGCCTGGAACCGGCCGAGCCGCGGCACCAGCCAGTTCGAGGCCATGGTCAGCACGGTGGTGACCGAGAGCAGCCCGCCGGCGTCGTCGCGCAGCGCGGCGAAGGCCCCGGCCATGCGCGACAGCGCCTCGGTCAGCACCGGCGCGAGGCGCTGCCCGGCCTCGGTCAGCGCCACCTTGCGGGTGAGGCGGTGGAACAGGGGCGCGCCGACCCGGTCCTCGAGCAGGCGGATCTGGTAGCTGACCGCCGCCTGGGTCATGCCCAGCTCCGCCGCCGCGCGGGTGAAGCTGAGGTGGCGGGCCGCGGCCTCGAACACCCGCACCGCGGACAACGGCGGAAGCTGGAAGCCTGGCTGGGTGTCCATGGGTCAGGGCGTCGGCAGCAGGCGGGAACGGTGTGTTCGATGTTCGGTCTGAATGCTCGGGACTACAATACACCTTAGTCCCCCCTCCCCTTGCGGGAGGGGGTTAGGGGGAGGGGTCCGCGCGCGAATGGGCGCGCGAATGGGCGCGCGAATGGGTAAGATCGTCTGCGTCATCACAGCGCCTATAGCCTGACGCCGGTTCAAACCGGGAGAACCCCCTCCCCCTACCCCCCTCCCGCAAGGGGAGGGGGGACTCATTTATCTCCGTCTTCAGTCGCCCCTGCCCGCCTCAGTCCAGCGACTGCAGGGTCTCGCGCAGGGTGTCGACGATCCGGTCGATCTCGGCCTTCTCGATGATGAAGGGCGGCGACAGGGCGACGATGTCGCCGGTGGTGCGGATGCCGACCCCCTTCTGGAAGCACTTGATGAACAGGTCGTAGGCCCGGGCGGTCGGGCGGCCGGCGATCGGCTCCAGCTCCACCGCGCCGATCAGGCCGAGGTTGCGGATGTCGATGACGTGGCGGGTGCCCTTCAGGCTGTGCAGCGCCTGCTCCCAGTACGGCGCCAGGTCGGCGACGCGCTCGAACAGCCCCTCCTCGCGGTACACGTCGAGGGTGGCGAGGCCGGCGGCCATGGCCAGCGGATGGGCCGAGTAGGTGTAGCCGTGGAACAGCTCGATCATGTGCTCCGGCCCGGTCATGAAGGCGTCGTAGATGTGCTTGCGCACGCCGACGGCGCCGGCCGGGACGGCGGCGTTGGTCAGGCCCTTGGCCATGGTCACCATGTCCGGCTGCACGCCGAACCAGTCGGCGGCGAAGCCGGCGCCGAGGCGGCCGAAGCCGGTGATGACCTCGTCGAAGATCAGCAGGATGCCGTGCTTGTCGCAGATCTCGCGCAGCCGCTGCAGATAGCCCTTGGGCGGCAGCAGCACGCCGGTGGAGCCGGCCACCGGCTCGACGATCACCGCGGCGATGGTGGAGGCGTCGTGCAGCGCGACCAGCCGCTCCAGGTCGTCGGCCAGCTCGGCGCCGTGCTCCGGCAGGCCGCGGCTGAAGGCGTTGCGCGCCAGGTCGTGGGTGTGGCGCAGGTGGTCGACGCCGCTGAGCATGGTGCCGAAGGTGCGGCGGTTGGCGACCATGCCGCCGACCGAGATGCCGCCGAAGCCGACGCCGTGATAGCCGCGCTCGCGCCCGATCAGCCGGGTGCGGGTGCCCTGGCCGATCTGGCGCTGATAGGCCAGGGCGATCTTCAGCGCGCTGTCCACCGCCTCGGACCCGCCGCCGGCGGCGAAGAAGACGTGGTCGAGGTCGCCCGGCAGCAGCTGGGCGACGCGGGAGGACAGCTCGAACGCCTTGGGGTGGCCCATCTGGAAGGACGGGGCGTAGTCCATCTCCGCCGCCTGGTCCTGGATCGCCCGGACGATCTTCGGGTGGCAGTGGCCGGCGTTGACGCACCACAGGCCGGCGGTGCCGTCCAGCACCTGGCGGCCGTCGACCGTGGTGTAGTACATGCCCTTGGCCGAGGCGTAGAGCCGCGGCGCCGCCTTGAACGACCGGTTCGCGGTGAACGGCATCCAGAAGGATTCGAGGTTGTTCGGGGCGCGCAGGTCGCCGCGGGCCGATTTAACGTCCAAGGGGGCGTCATCCATGGCAAGCAACTCCGGTCGGCTGTGGAGGGAACCGAACAAGCCGGACGGCCGGCGCCGGTCCGCCCCCGCAAGGTGAGGGGCCGGAGGGGAGCCTAGGACCGCCCCGATCGCTGGACAAGCGGGCGCGCGCCCCGGAGAATGGGAAAAGCGCCGCAGGAGGCCGCCCCGATGCCGGCGTTCGGGATTTCGAACAGGAAAACACCCATGGCCCCTACGCCGGGTCCTGCCCCCATGGTCACCGAGTCCCCCCTCCCCTCGCGGGAGGGGGCTAGGGGGAGGGGGTTCCCTCCGCCGGAACCGGCGCCTTCCTCCTCCGGCCAGGCCGCGCCAGACGACCCCGGCATCGACATCGGCGGCCGGCTGCGGCGGCTGCGCGAGGAGCACGGGCTGAGCCAGCGCGAGCTGGCGCGGCGCGCCGGCGTCTCCAACGCCACCGTCTCGCTGATCGAGCAGAACCGCGCCAGCCCTTCGATCGGCTCCTTGAAGCGGGTGCTGGACGGGCTGCCGCTGAGCCTGGCCGAGTTCTTCGCCCTGCCCGAGGGGCCGGAGGACCCGGTGTTCTTCGCGGCGGCGGATCTGGTCGAGATCGCCGGCCGGCTCGGCGGCCATGGCGGGCCCGGCGGCCCCGAGGGGTCGGGCGAACCCGGCGGGTCGGCGGGCCTGATCTCCTACCGCCAGGTGGGCTGCCAGCCCGGCCGGGCGCTGCAGATCCTGCACGAGCGGCTGGCGCCGGGCGCCGACACCGGCCCGACGGCGCTGAGCCATGCCGGCGAGGAGGGCGGCGTGGTGATCCGCGGCCGGGTGGAGCTGACGGTCGGCCCGCGCCGCCGCATCCTGGGCCCCGGCGACGCCTATTACTTCCAGAGCCGCCTGCCGCACCGCTTCCGCGTGGTCGGCGAGGAGCCGGCAGAGATCGTCTCGGCCTGCACGCCGCCCTCCTTCTAAGAGCGGACTCCGACACCCGGAGCGGGCCCTCCTTCGTGCCTCTCCCGCGGCGCGGGAGAGGTCGGCCTCGCGCCGCGAGGCCGGGTGAGCGACTGTCTGGCCTGTCAAGCAGCCAGTGCGAGTTGTTGGCGGACATCGCGGGCCTTGGCGTTGAGTCGGACGAGGAGTTTGCGTG